>JAGLTP010000315.1 GCA_023135215.1 Candidatus Heimdallarchaeota archaeon | reverse complement strand
TTATTATGGCATTTTCAATTTGGGCAGTAGTTAGTTCTGAAGGACTATATACACCAAGTGGTACTAGCACAATAGCTGACTCTCTGGTATCGTTGTGGAGTGAAAGAACAATAGATCTTATACTTCAAGCAGTTGTTTTCTTTGCTACATCTATAGCAATTGGTACCCTGTTTATCAGCCATAAAAAGAAGAAACTCAAAGAGGAGGTAGAAGCATAATGATTGATCAATTACATCTACTGATTCTAGGAATTATCTTGTTCTGTGTAGGATTATACGCATTGCTTGGTAAAAGAAACGTGATAAAGATTCTAATGGGAATCGAAATAATGACAATAGCGGTAAATGTGGTTTTCATTGCACTCGGTGCAAATATTACAAATGGAACATTTACACGATTTGCTCAAATCTTCCCATTGCTATCTATAGCCATAGGAGCCGCTGTATTAGCAGTAGGTTTAGCAATAGTCATCAATAACTATCGCCATGCGAAGAGTGTGGATAGTGATGAAATGGCTACATTAAAGAGGTGAAAAAAATGGCAAATATATTAATACTATTAAGCATAGCAGTACTAGCCCCAATTGTAGGAGCTTTTCTATCATTGCTTTTGAAGAAGTGGCCATACATTAGAGACATCTTTAGTGTTCTACCCATCGCACTTTCTGCTATAATGTCAGTTATAGTTTTTGCTTCATTCGACGGTATTGCAACCGACTATACATTTGCATGGGCAGATTGGCTATCAGGTAGTTTACAATCAGGATTCCATCTTGATGCTTTATCAGGAATGATGATACTAATTGTTTCTATACTAAGTATGCTGATTGCATTCTTCTCTCTTGAGTATATGAAGGATGACAAAAACAAAGCACGATATTGGTTCTTCATGCAATTATTCGTAGGAGGAATGCTTCTACTTGTACTTGCAGCTGATATGATCCTTCTATTCGCTGGCTGGGAAATTGTTGGTCTATGTTCCTGTTTCCTCATAGGTCATTACTTCATGAAGAAAGGAGAGGAAGGCAGCAAACCAGCAAAAAGTGGAATAAAGGCTTTAATCATGACTGGTATTGGAGACGTTGGTTTCTTAGCTTTCTTATCATGGGCATACTACTTGAATACTCAAGCAGCTGTAGCTAATCCATTGCTTATAACAACTTCAGTTCTAGCACCATATCCAGTATTTATGGGTATCCTGCTTCTATTAGCTCCAGTATCTAAATCAGCTCAGTTTCCATTACAATCTTGGTTAAGCTCGGGTGATACTGTAGATATAGACGCAATGCAAGGTCCAACAACAGTTTCAGCACTAATACACGCTGCAACAATGGTTAAAGCAGGTGTTTATCTTGTTGCGAGGTTTGCACCATATTGGGGTGAAAATGTATTTTATATCATCCTGATGATATTAGCTGGTATCTCTTGTGTTGGAGCAGCATTTGGTGCGTTAGTAACAACTGATCTGAAGAGAGTTCTAGCGTATAGTACAATTTCACAACTGAGTTACATGTTCTTAGCCTTCACAATAAGAGGAATTGATGATGGTCTAATTGCAGGACAACTACATCTGTTATCTCATTCAATCTTCAAAGCTCTCCTGTTCTTGTCTGCTGGTGCAGTAATTCACTCAGTAGCTAGTGAACGAGATATAAAGAAGATGGGTGGATTGAGAAAAGAACTACCATGGACTTATGGATTCATGCTCGTAGGTGTTCTAGGTTTAATTGGAATTCCTATATTGACAAACGGTGGATATTCAAAAGAATCAATTATAAGAGCTGCTTTTATTGGTGCTCAAACACAACCAATGTATTGGTTTGTTCTTATAATTGCAATATTAACAGCTTTCTTGACAGCATTATATGCCTCAAGAATGTTCTTTATGATATTCCACGGTAAAAATAGAGGAGTCAAAGTACATAAACCAAAGTACATCATGAGAATAACCATAGGCATTCTAGCAGTTTTAGTATTTGCGACAGGTTTCATTCTTGAAGGCCCTGTTCATAATCTCATAACAGGTCATTATGGAGGATACGTGTTGATACTAACAGATACTGGCGGAATAGTTGCTTTAGTCAGTTCAATAATAGTTATTATACTAGGTATTGGATCGGCATACTTACTCTATGGTAAGGGACAAACAGAAGTTGCTTTTGTTGAGAACATCAAGATTTTCAAGTCTTTACGAACCTTTGTAGCAAATGGTTTCTATATGGATCGTCTGTATAACATTGTGTTTGTGAAACCAGTGTTCTGGATCGGAAAACAAATCTCGTACCTTAAGACTGGAAAGATAACTTGGAACATGATACTAGGTTCAGTAGTAGCAATTGCTACTATTGTTGTTTTAGTGGTGGTGATTGTCTAATGGCACTCGATACTTATCTATCTCTGATCATGCTTGTACCAATCGTTGGTGCTGGTTTGATTGCTTTGATACAACAGCTGAAGAAACACTTAACGAAAATTAAGATATGTGCTGACTGTGTAAATCATGCTCTTGCCAATCTTGTAGCTTTAGGAGTTTTCTTACTCGGAATAATCTCTGTATTCTCTGATGATTGGAGAAATTATCTAGATCTAAACAGTGGATTGTTGCTGGAATACGGAATCATTCAAGCCGTAATGGTAACTATATTTAGCTTCCTTGTTTGGATGGCAGTATTATTCAGTGTTAGTTACATGAAAGGTAAAGAAGGCTTAGGTTATTACTATGCACTGATCCTAACATTACTTACAGGCTTAAGTGCAGTAACTATGGCAAATAATTTCATAACCTTATTCATAGGTTGGGAAATGTTTGCATTAAGTGCTTATGTACTTGTTGCCTTTGACAGAGTAAAGAGAGGTGCAGTAGAAGCTTCGTTGAAATACTTCATCATGTCAACAGCTGGAAGCATGTTAGTTTTACTTGCAACAGCGTTAACATATGGATACTTTGGGTCAGTGGATTATGCAGTTCTTGCAGC
>JAGLTP010000314.1 GCA_023135215.1 Candidatus Heimdallarchaeota archaeon | reverse complement strand
TTATCTATTCCTAATTTATAGAGAAGATACCCCAAAATCACAGTTCCAGGATTTAGATTGAGAACTTCATTTACTCCATAATTGGTATAATAATAAAGGAACTCATCCACCCATTTTAATGCAAATTCGTTAGGTTGACCTACACCACCAAAATAACCTGTAATTGTAGCTGGTCCCCCTAGATGTACGTTTACTGGGAATCCATCAGGTCCAGGTGTAGTACCTTTTGTGTCTAATGTTTCAACTATAGTTGCACCTATGATATCTACAGCAGCTGTCATCGCAAGTAGATCACCATCCTTTTCTTGTTCACTCATATGTCTTACTCTAATGATTCTTCCTGGCATTAGATCTCTTTGTTCTATAATTTTCTCAGCACCTTTAATAAGAAATGGAAAATATTGACATGCTGAGAGCTCTAATGTCACTGCAAAGGAATCATCAAAAGTCATTCTATCTACTGAATTTCCAAGAATCTTTCTTCTGTATTCAGATTCACTAATGAATGCTTCTTTATCCCTTTGCTTAATTAACCACTCTAAATCATCAATATAACTGGGATTTACTTCTGATAATTTGTCATAAATTGTCTCAAGTTTTCGAGCCTCTAGACTTTTCTTATTTATCTCAGCAACTCCTCCATACTTTTCAACGAGTTCAAGAAGATCATTAGTAAATGGATTATTTTCATCCAGTAGGAATTTTTGAATTGCTTCTAAATTCTCTGTTGGAATCTTTAGTTTCTCTCTTAAATCTGTCATTCTATATTCACCATCATGTGTTAATATCTTTATAATTTCTTTTTAACGAAATAATATGATATTTTAAATATATCTCTATCATAATAAGTTTAAATAGAAGTTTCATTTTTCTTGAAACTTCTTCAGAACTTCTTCTACAGTTTTTTTAACGAAAGTATTATCGTCATTTAGAAGTCTCTTTAGTGGTTCTATTGAAGAAGGATCTTGAAGATTTCCTAAGGCTGAAGCTGCTGTTTTCCGAATATACCAGTCTTGATCATGGAGAGCTATAACAAGTAATTCAACAACTTCCTTTCCTCCGATTTTACTTAAAGCTTGGGCTGAGCTCTCTTTCACTTCTTGATTTAAATCAATCATAAACAAATCAAATAAAGCTTGAATAGATTTTGATGCTTTTATTTCACCTAGTACCCATGCGGATTTGGCCCTGATATCCTTGTCATTATCTTCTAGAAAAACCAATATTTGTTGGATTTCAAGATTTTCTAGTTTTAATAATTCTTCCCACTTTTCTTTGCTAATGAGGTTTAGAATCTCCTCTTTTCTATCAGAAGGTACCCAGCCAAAGTACTCAAGTACTACTGCAGTTTCCGCTCTTACTTCCCAATCTTTATCTTCAAGAGCTTTCACTATTTCGAGTATAGCATCGAATGCCTGTATATCCCCCAAAGCTCTTATTACACTCTTTCTTACATCTTTGTTTTGATCAGTTATTAATTTTAGTAATTCATTCATTGCTTCTAGAGAACCAATTTTACCTAGAGCCCATGCTGCACGGCTTCTTACAGATGATTCATCATCATATAGGAGTCTAATTAAAACAGGTATTGCTTTTTCTCTATCTTTGTTATCAACAATTGAATTTATTGTGAAAATCCGTAGATGTGGATCTTCATCCTTCAAACTTTCAATAAGGCGTTTAATATTATCTTCATCGAGCACATGAACACCTTCTTGTTCTTCACTTCTGCAGACATTCCCATTTTTCAGCAACTATCTGATATTCTACCTTTGAGAGTAATTTCCTTACCCAAGTATTTCTCAAATTCAAAAGACATTGACTTCCTCTTCTTTTGTTGATATAAATTGCGCTCCTTGATATAAGTAATTTTGCTAATAACTCTTGAAATTGGCAAAATTGCAAACTCCCCATAATAAGTAATTTATATGAGTATTGCATATTTTTACATACAGAGTTAGTCATTGATTCACTATAAAAGGGTTTTAACAATGGAGAATTCACTTACTCTTAATAATCAAGAAAAGATATTTGTTTTACATGTAGATGACGAAGAAGATTTTCTCTTTTTGACAAAGGAATACGTAGAAAATGCAACAAAGGGGGAAGTTGTATTTGATTACCTTTCCAAACCTCAGGAAATCTTCAAAAAACTAGAGGATAATCAATATGATGTGATTGTATGTGATTATTTAATGCCGGAAATGGATGGTTTAGATCTTCTAGGTCAACTCAAAGAGAAAAATTATGATATCCCATTCATTGTCTTTACTGGAAGAAGTAGGGAAGAGGTAGTTATAGAAGCATTGAATCTTGGAGCTGATTATTACATTAAGAAGGGTGTTGATACAAAAAGCCAATATACAGAGCTAATTCATCACATTAGAGCAATTGTAGGACATAAAAATGCAGCCAAAGCATTAAAGGAAACTGAAGAGAAATTTTCACTATTCATGCAGAATATCCCGGCTGCGACATTCTTAAAGGAAGTAAAGGGAAGTATAATTTACTCGAATGATTTTCTTTCAAGAGAATATGGAATAGAATCTGAAACCGGAAAGAAAACGGAAGATATCTTTGGTGAAGAAATTGGAGAGATTGTAAGAAAAGAAGATGAATTGACTCTAGAAAAGGGACCCCAAGTCTTTTTAGGAGAGAGAATAATAAACGATGAAAAAAGAGTATTTAGAGTTTATAGGTTCCCTATAGAGAGAGAAAGCAAAAGTACACTAATTGGTGGAATTGCATTAGATATTACAGAACAACAACTTGCAGAAGAAGCATTACAAGAAAGCGAAGAAAAGTTTTCATTGTTCATGGACAACTTACCAGCTATTGTTTTTATTAAAGATGAAGAGGGTAAAGTAATTTATGTAAATAGGTTTATGATAGAAAAATATGGTGTTGATGATGTAAAAGGAAAAATGACACAAGAACTTTTTCCATCAGGGATTGCGGAAGATAAGGATTTTGAGGATAAAACAATCATAAAAGAAGAAAGAACTGTTATTTCAGAAACTACAATACAGAGAGATGGAATTGACAGAATCTTTCAAACTTACAAATTCCCCATAAAGAGAAAGGATAAACCTTCATTAATAGGGGGAGTTGGAATAGATATTACTGAATTGGAAAAAGCAAAAGAGGAGTTAACGGAAAGAGAAGAACTTCTTTCATCATTTATGGAGCAATTACCAACTGCTGCTTATATCAAAGATAAAGACAGCCGTTATGTTCATGTAAGTGCATTCTTGTCAAGAAATTTAGCAAAGGAAGAGTTTATTGGTAAAACGGTTGAAGAAGTACTTCTTCCTGAGGAAGCTGAAAGAGTAAAAAAAGAGGATCTGGAGATTCTGAAAAAAGGAACACAAATGACCACTCGAATAGAACGAAAGTCAAAAGATGATACTCTTATTTTCCAATCCTATAAATTCCCCATAACTATTAAGGGAGAAAGAAGATATGTTGGTGGAATTTCTCTAGATATAACAGAGAGAGAAAGAGCTTTAATGGCTTTAAAGAAGAGTCAGGTTGAATTACAAGATGAGAAGGATAGAATCCAACAATATTTAGATAATGCAGGAGTGATTTTTGCCATTATTAATGAGGATGAAACAACTGCTTTCATCAATAAGAAACTAACTGAAATCTTAGGTTATTCTGAAGAAGATCTTATTGGTAAAAATTGGTTTGATGTAATCTATCCAGAGAGTATACGTGAGGAGCTCAAATTTAGTTTTCAACAAGTTATGGCAGGATTATCAGAACCAACTGAATACATAGAAATCAAAGTTAGAAGAAAATCAGGGAATGAAAGAACTTTAGCTTTCAGAAACATTGCTTTAAAAGATGAAGATGGAAAAATCATCCAACTCCTAGGTTCAGCAGAGGATGTAACAGAACGCAAAGAGATGGAAAAAGCGTTACAGGAGAGTGAGGAAAGGTATAGGAAATTAATTGATACATCTCCTGATTCCATTATACTTGCTGACTTAAATGGTAATATCCTTCTTGCAAACGAACGAGCTGCTGAAATGCATGGAGCAGAAAAAGCTGAAGAGCTAATAGGTGAAAATATTAAGGAATTAACATCAATTGAAGATCAAGATAAGATTTTAGAGAGTCTAAGGAGTTCTTATCCATCCTCTCAAAATGGAACTCAAGAGTATACATTGCTTCGAAAAGATGGAACAAGCTTCCCTGCAGAGCTAAGTTCTTCTATTATCCTAGATAACGAAGGTAAGCCTGTTGCTTTTATGGGAGTGGGGAGAGACGTATCTCAAAGAAAGAAAGATGAATTAGAAATTATAGAAAGTGAAGAAAAATACAGATTACTTTTCGATAGAGCAAATGATATGGTTTTAGTTCATAAATTAGCTTCTGGTTTACAGAAGAGCTTCATAGTTGATGCAAATGAACGTGCTTGTGAATTACTAGAGTATGATAAGGAAGAATTGACTTCTATTTCCACAAATAGAATTGATTCCGACAAAATATGGGAAGAAACTCAAGTGATTCCTGATGTTAGAGAAGAGATGAAATTGAAAGGTTATGCAACCTTTGAGAGAGACTTAATTAGCAAAACTGGAAAATTAATTCCAACTGAAGCAAGCTCACACATTGTAAAAATAAAAGGTGAAGATTTAGTAATGTCCATTTTTAGGGACATATCTGAAAGAAAAGAAGCAGAAGAAGCTCTTAAAGAAAGCGAAGAAAAATATAGGGGCTTTGTACAGAATTTTGATGGTATAGCTTTCAGAGGTACAGTTGACTTCAAACCTCACTTCTTCCATGGAGCAGTAAAAGAAATTACTGGTTATACTGAGAAGGATTTCGTTATAGATGGTATGGCTTGGGATAAGCTTATCCATCCACAAGATATACACATACCTCAGTCAATCAGTTATGATTTAGACAATACACCTAATTTCTCTAATACAATGGAATATCGAATCGTTAGAAAAGATGGAGAGGTTAAGTGGCTTCAACAAAGAATACAAAATATCTGCAATGAAGAAGGAAAACCATATCTAGTTCAAGGAACTTTACATGATATAACAGAACAGAAGAAAATAGAAGAAGAAATAATTGTAAGTGAAGAAAAATTTAGATTGCTGTTCCAGAATGCGAACGATGCTATTTACTTGTTTGGTATATCT
>JAGLTP010000313.1 GCA_023135215.1 Candidatus Heimdallarchaeota archaeon | reverse complement strand
GAAGCAACATTATTTACCTCAATGAAATTTCCAAGTTTTCCATCCCTTGTTAATTTATGAATGAATATAGCATCATTACCACTATGAAAGATCTGTCTAAATTTCTCCTCACTATCTTGAATAGATTTTTCAGCTTGTAATTTTTTTGAAATATCTCGAACAATAGCTATGAAACCACTCGGATTGCCTTCTGAATCTAATATTACTGAAGCATTGGTTTCTACTGGCGTTCTTGAACCATCCTTATTAACAATATGAAATTGCTTATTTCTAACATAACCGCTGGTAAGAATTGCTTTAAAACCATTCTGAGCTCTCATAAGGTCTTCCTGTGCAATGAATTGGAATGAATTCTCGTTCATTAGTTGATTAATATTTTCTACACCATACAATTTTGCAGCCTGATGATTGGCATATGTTATATCACCGTTTAAATCTGCAGCAATTAGTGCATCTGGGATTGTCTCAAATAACTTCCTAAATCTTTCTTCACTTTCACTAATTTCTTGCTGAGCAATTAATCTTTCAGTTATATCTCTGGCTGTAGTTAGTATTACTTTTTCCCCTTTTAACTCAAATATATTGGAGTTATATTCAACATTTCTCACATACCCCTCTCTGTTTTGAATATATCCTTCAAATGTTATATTTCCCTTGGTCTGAAGTTCTTTGCCAATACCCTCATCATGGGCAACTTCATCAAATCCTAATTCTGGTGGAGAAATCTCTAAAAGCTCTTTTCTAGTATAACCAGTCCACTCACAACCTATGTCATTAACTTCTATAAATTTCCCAAGTTTTCTATCAGATGATAAGGAATGAATAAATATAGCATCAGAAGAGTTTTGGAATATCTGTCTGAATTTTTCTTCATTTTCAATCAGTTCTTCATCAGCTTTTTTCTTTTCAGTTATATCCCTAATAATAGCTAAACTAACAGTATCTTCACCAAGAGTAAAAAGATGGGCACTGATCTCTACAAGCATCAGTTCTCCCTCTTTTGTTCTGTGATTCCTTTCAACCGTAAGTCTTTTCTCCTCGACTAGATTCTTTATGAATTCTGGAGTTTCCTCATCACCAGTAATATTAAAATCCGATGGTTTCATTTCTAAGAATTCCTCTAGAGTATAACCATACATTCTAGAAGCAATTTCGTTTGCTTCAATAATTTCTATGAATTTACCATCGGTCTCTCTTTTGACAACAAAAATTCCATCATTAGTGTTATGGAAAATCTGTTTGAATCTTTCTTCGCTTTTAGCTAAATCCTTTAGTTTTTGTTTACTTTCAGTTATATCGGATGCTAGTTCAGCCATACCGATTAAAACTCCATCATCTCCAAATACTGGATACCCACGTACATCCCATATCTTCCCGTCAGGAGTAATAACTTCTGCACTATGTTCTTGTCTTGTGTCTTTCGCTTTTATTACAGGACAATTTGTACAAGGAGCATCTACTTGATACCATAATTCATAACATATCTCCCCAACCATACTCTCAGGTATTTCACCAATAGAATCACTTGCTGCTTTGTTTGTCCATATAATTCGAAGATCTGTGTCATAGAAGATTATCTGTTCAGATAGAAAATCTAAAAATCTTGATTTTTTGAATTCAGATGCAAGAACCTTAACTTCTTTACTCTTTTCCTTGGTTAAATCATGACTAAGAACTAGGAAACCTTCTTTCTTTTTTTTGTCTTTTGAAGCATAATAATGATTTCGAATATATTTCCTTACACCATTTTTTGTTTCTATCCAAAATTCAATGATTTTAGGATGGATTTTCTGTTCTGATAATTCTATTTCTATTTTGCTCAATCTTTCCTTTTCTTCATTTGTAGAAAGGAAGATAAATGATTTTTCTATTATCTCCTCTTCAGAGTAATCTGTAAGCTGTAAAAATTTTTCATTCACAAATTTTATCTTATTATCAATAAGAAAGGTTATGCCGATATTGGCTTTATCTAATAGACCCCCCATAGCCTCTTCTAACATTTAATTCACTTTAGAGATATTGATTGCCCCAGAGTAAGAACAGTTTATTTCCTAAATTTGAACCCTATTTGACCTTTTTTTGAATATAGGAAGTATGATTGTTCTCCTATAACGATAATTAAAGAATATTAATAATATTACCATAGTCCTAGCTCATCAAAATTCAGATTATTTCTGAACTCGTTTGCCTTTATTATCGAAAACATAGATATGGTCGCTATGAATGACTATAGAAAGTGCTTCCTTCTTTTTGAACTCCTTTTTTGTTTTCGTAACAAAGAAGAGCTGATGATTATGATGTTTTAATGTTATTATGTGCTGATCTAGAACCTTTTCCGTATCCTCAATTTTACAATCTATCAGAATCATCTCTTTGTCAACAGGTTTTTTCGGGTCATATTCTCGTATATATTCAGCTCGAAAACCAATGTCACCTTTAGTTATTTTTTGGGTGGAAATTATATTTAGTATATTTTCTGGAATCTCCATCTTTTTTCCATTGTTATAAAATAACTCTCCTTCTTTGAATTTAAAAGGAATGAAATTCATAGGATAATTACCAATAAATTGAGCAGTAAACTTGTTTATTGGGTTATAGTAAAGCTCATCTGGAGATCCAAACTGCTCAATCTTACCTTCATTTAGTAATGCTATTAAATTACCTAATGCCATAGCTTCTGATTGATCATGAGTAACATATACTGTGGTTTTCTTAAGTAATTTATGCAGTCTTCTTATCCATGTTCTCATCTCATAACGTAGTCTAGCATCTATATTACTCAGAGGTTCATCAAACAGAAATATTATAGGTTCTCGAATGACTTCTCTACCTATTGCAACTCGTTGTTGTTCTCCTCCTGATAATTGTGAGGGATATTTATTTCTGTGTTCTTCTAGATGAAGTAATTTCAGTATTTCTTCAACTTTCTTGCTAACCTCTTCATCTGTATATGTTCTGCTTTTGAATAATTTTCCTTCTTTTATGCTTTCTATAGAAAATCGAATATTCTCTTCCACTGTCATATGTGGAAATAAAGTATATTTCTGGAAAACCATAGCAATGTTTC
>JAGLTP010000312.1 GCA_023135215.1 Candidatus Heimdallarchaeota archaeon | reverse complement strand
TTGGTCACTAGATGGAGATTTAGCGAATTTGTATGAAACTTCTGCTATACCCCCTTTTGGTGATAACTGGTTTCAATTCTCAAATACAACCTATGATACAATATTTGAACAATATCTTGTTTCTACTAATCCGAGTGAGAGAGTAAGTAATTCTCATCAACTACAAGCAATTATCTATCAAGAGCTTCCAGCTATTGGAATCATTTATCCTAGAACACTTTTTGGATTCAAAGAAGGACTTACAGGAATCGATCACTTGTTACTATCTACTTCCAATTACCGTATAGAGTACTGGGATGATCCAGATGATCATATAATCAAATATGGTATCCCAGCTGATTTGAGAGAACCAAACGTCTTCAAAGCTGAATCATTTTATGATAAACAATGGATGAGCCAAATTTATGGATGTCCAGTAAAACGAGTTCAAGGAACTCATGATTGGGAAGTAGAATGTGCTTCTTCAATAACGACTGAAGTTAATTTAGGGGCTGGAACACAGACAGTTAATGTATCGTTAAACCCACTAGCTACTTTTAGTGATGGAGATCCAGTTTTACCTGAAGATCTCAAATATACTTGCCAACTACACATGACTCCCTCTGCTGGTTCATCTTTCTATTCGTATTATAATCGGTGGTTTGTAAGCAATGATTCAATTACAATCGACGCTACTACAGGAAATGTTCCTGGAGGTAGTGTTATCTTTGAAATGACAGACGTTTACAATTTCTGGGAAAGTTTGTACAACATTCAACTAATAGATAAAAGTGATGTTGAGCCACGTATTCTTGCTCGTGGATGGGATATTCTTAACACAATGCCTTTCGATCCTACTGATACTTTTGGTGATGGTTATGCATTTGTCAAATCATGTGGTCCAATGATAATTACTGTTTTTGATACAGTAAACAGTGTAGTAAAGCTAGAACCAAATCCATTCTGGCATGGAGACACAGTTGATTTAGATGAATTCTATCTAACATTCATTCCAGGTAAAGACAACGCAGTTGCTTCATTGATTGATGGAACAATTGACATCGTGGATGGGGACTATTACCCAGACTGGACAGACTTTGAAGGTGTTACTGGAATTGAAGGTATTCTTGTAAAAGACCTTACGCACCAAGAATTATCAATTAACCTGAAACATCCTGTATTAGGTACAGGTGAACTCACTCCAGTTGGTACACCTGAAGCAGCAAAGAAAGTTAGACAAGCGATAAGCTGTTGTATACCTCGCCAAACAATTGTTGATGATATTTTAAACGGATTAGGTGCTCCCGGTGTTATTGCACTACCTGACAGCTGTGCAGATTTTGATGATAGTCTTGATCCCTATCCCTATGATATAATTCTAGCTACTTTTTTGATGGAACAAGCAGGTTATGTATTAACAATTTCTGAATATAGTAATGTTGTACTAATGATATTCATGTTCTCTGGAATAATATCGATATATATGTGGAGAAAAATGAAGAAATAATATTCTTCTCTTTTTCTTTTTTTTCAATCTTATTTTCTAATTATTTAAAAGGCCATTTTTCAAGCAATTTCAAATTTTCCTCTAATTTAGCATCTCTCAAGATTTTCACTACTTCAGATTCTGATAATCTCTTAGGGAGCTCTGCTAGCTTACTAAATTTATCAATGAATACTAATGCAAAAGCAAGCGAAAGATTCGCATCTACTTTAGAGATTTTATCAAAAGTATCAGCTGATGTGTGCCCGTATCCTCTTCCAGCTCTTGGATCAGGTTTCTCTCCATATACACAGAAATTTGGTATTCCTCTGCACATGTATGGATAATTATCGCTTGCTGTTATAATACTCTTAGAAATTGTTGATTCATAGAGCAGTTCATCTTTCAATTTCAACATTGCTTTGTATAGTTCCTCATATCCATTGCATGCGATATGTTTGGGTATGTGACCCACTAGACCATCGAAGTTAATCATAGCAACTATGTTTTTCACATTGGTGTTGTTGACAAGAATGGTCGAACCAACTACACCGAATTCTTCAACTGCAAAAGCAATAAATCGAATTGTTCTATAAGGAACATAGTTATACTCAACCATCAATTTTGTTAGTTCTAATAAAACAGCTACTGAAGCAGCATTGTCTGTTGCTCCTTGAGCAATATCATGACCATCATAGTGCCCTCCAATAACAATTACTTCGTCTTTTTGAACCCCTGGGATTTCCCAAATAATATGTTTAGAAGTAGTAGTCTCATAATTATTATACACCGTTATTTTTCCTGTAACATCTTCATGCCTTTTCATCATTTCTTTTATGTATTCGTAAGATTCTTTTGATATTCCAATAGCAGGTATCTCCCCTATTCGATTTGATCTAACACTACCGGTTGGAAACAATTGACCTGGATTATGATTAGCAAAAATGAACCCGCTAGCACCAAAATTGCATGCATTAGCATATTTTATCCTTCTATGCAACC
>JAGLTP010000311.1 GCA_023135215.1 Candidatus Heimdallarchaeota archaeon | reverse complement strand
TTTAAAAAATTTGTGTAAGTTTCCATCTGTTGTATTAATCTATTTCCTAATAATATTAATCAACTTTAGCAGAAAACTTTTCTTAAAAGCATTGTGTCGGGAATTCTACTGATTTTTGGTTATGGTTTCAATTAAATATTGAAATTAAGTCTAGAATTTATTTTTCAGACCATAATCCAAGAATATTACCAAATGGATCTTCAAATGTAGCACAGAATCCATATTCATCTGAAATCTTTGTCTTAACCTGCAAAATTTTTCCGTTAAATTCTTCTATATTTGCTAATGATTCTTCTATATTCTCAGTGCTGATATATAGCATAAACTCCCCTTTCATTACTCTCTCTGATAGTTCAAATGCTCCACCAACTCCATCTTCTGTGTCTTTAAAAAATGCATAATTCTCTCCGGTAATTATCACTTTCCAACCAAAGATTTTCTCGTAAAATTTCTTCGCAACAGTTATATCCTTAACTGGAATTTCCAAATGAACAATCTTATGGTTTTTCTCCATATTTCCACCAAATGGAAAACTAAAACACTGTTATATAAGAATTGTTAAGAATAAATGGAACAAATTTCCTTTATGGATACTATAGGAGATTTATACGAAGCCTATGTCCAAAATAACGCAGTTTTTCCTGATTCAACCTATTTCTATGGAAACATTGCTAAAACTTACAATGATGCAGTTGATTTGGTGAGTAAATTACCAAAGATAGAAATCAATTCAGACCGAATAGAAAAACTGAAAGTTATTTTAAGAAATTATCATAAGAAACTTGGACTTCTTACACCGAAAGTTGATGAGAATATAGACAAGATAAGCGAAGGAGTAGTCATTGCAGGACAACAAGCAACTATTTTTGGTGGATCCGGAATAATAGGAAACAAAATTGTAGCTTCAGTTAAAATATCTGAAATCGCTAAAGAAAAAGGGAAAACATTGGTTCCTGTTTTTCTCATAAATACACATGATGGTATCCAACCAGAAATAACTACTATTCATTTATTGAACAATCAATCTTCAAATAGTAAATCGATTCATTTCTCTAACTTGACTGAAGGAATAGCTGCACATAAGATACCAATAAACAATCACAAGTGGCTTAACGAGAATTTAACTGTTATCAAGAATATCTTTAGTGAATTTAAATCATCACTTGATAAAACAGAGTTCAAGCTCTTTATGGAGCGAGTAGAGCATATCTTAACTTATTTAAGAGAAACATATAGAGCAGCTTCAACATTTGGAGAATGGATGACTCTGATATGGGGGATTCAAGCAAATATATACAATGATTATGGAGTTGTGTTTTGCCCCTCATCCCCTCCCGAAATTAGAAAGTTAGCTTCAGAAGGCTATCTCCCTTTCCTTGAAAATCGTAAGGTGTATATTGATGAGTTTAACAAAGCAACAGAAAAGATAAAGGAAATGGGATTTCGTCCAACAACAAGTGCAAAAAAAGATGATTATTCACCATTCTTTTATGAATGTCCAAAAGATGGTTATAGAATAACTCTTTCTAGTACCGAACAAAATGATGAAATTCTTTTTCATGGAAAATGTCCATTAGATAAATCTGAATATTCATTTAGCCTGAATAAAAGCAAAATAGATTTATCTCCATTCGAGGGTAATCTTTCACCTCGTCTAGATTCAAATCATTCCCAATTGCAGACCTTATTACCTGTATATATCAGAGTTTCAGGACCTGGAGAAATTAATTACAATGCTCAAGTTGCCCCTGCTTTAAGAAAAATAGGTGTTCAAATTCCTTTGTATGTAAAATATACTAGAATACATTACAATACTCCTTGGATAGAAAAATTATCAAATGATCCAGCTTTGGAAGCACATTCATTGTTTTCTTCAGAATTTTTCAAAGCATTGGGGGCTTTAGCTAAAGCTAGAAGGAAAGGACAAAAAGAAGAAATGCACAATGCATCTAAATTACTTACCGAAAGAATAATCTCAAAAATCTCCCAATTGAAATCTATATCCAAAGAACCCACTAATCCCATATCAAAATACAAATCCTGGCAATTTGGTATGTATGATGAATATCATCAATGGCAAGAAGTTAGCTGGCCTTGGTTTGTGATGTCATCAATTTCAGGAATAGAAGATTACCTTGCGTCATATTACAGATATTACTCCAAAGAAGCACTAGTTGGAGGAATTGGTTACATAAACACCAGATTATAATTCGTC
>JAGLTP010000310.1 GCA_023135215.1 Candidatus Heimdallarchaeota archaeon | reverse complement strand
ATCAATTAATGTTGTTGAGCAGGTTGGGCACAATTCTTCTCTTTCAGGATGATTACTAAATACATTTTCATCATCATCGTTATTCTTGCTAATTGTTCTAGATTGCAATTGATTTTTTATCCACAAGACATCTGGGGGTTCGACATAATCCAACATGAGCTTCTCATAATAAGCAAAAGCACTGACATCACTTAAGGAAACGAATGCAAAATTCAATGTTAGAAGAATTGCCATTAAAACGAATAGGAGGATACTCCAAGTGGAAATTATAGGGTTTAAAGTGGGGGAGAAAAGACCTGAAAATGCTTCAATAACAAAGCTTAAGCTTCCTATTATAAATACAGATGGTAATAGAAATGTAAGACAAATTAATTCAAGACTCCTTTTTAGGCTTAACTTTGGGAATTGACTGGCATCATGCAAATTCTGAAGCACACTTGATTCTCTCAAAGAACTTAGTATCTTCGAGATTCTTAAAGGAGGAGAAACTATGGATATTAGAACTACTAATACAAACGATAGAGCATATATTGCAGTTGTTGGGTTGATACTTGAAGACATGCTTCGGATTACACCATAACATGCAGAAACAATCAGTCCTAAAATTACAAGATGTATACCCTGGAGAGGTATATAAGAGAGAAAACTCTTCTTATTTATCTTAATCCCTATTGCCTGCCTCTTTTCAAGAATTACTGCAGTTTTCTGATTTAAAGTATAAGTTGTAAAAGAAGAAAAGACTAGAGAGACTAGAAAGATAGAAGGAACGGTCCATAAAGATGGTACTAAATTAAAAACCATTATTCCTATTAAACCGACTTGAATTAGAAGAAGAATAGTTGATACTAAACTTAATGATCCTATTATAAGCATATCAATGATAGTTAACTTCTTGATTATGCTAAAATCTACTCTCATTGGTTTAAAATTATCGCTGTAATTAATTTGTCCTTTCATTTGCAGAGGTATAATCGAATCAGTTAGCTTCCAAGCATATTGAGAATCTCCTGTAAAATCCTCTTTTTCTGCAACACTTGTTTCAACAGGTTCATCTCTATATACCGGTTTATGTGAAGGGCTTTGAAATGAGTGATAAGCAGGAGTTGCAGGGCTCTCAGGATTTTCTGAGACCTGGGTCTGAAGCTCAGTACCACAAACGGGACAAAATATCACTTTAGGAGGTAATAACGAATAACAAATAGGACACTTCTTCATAGAAATGTTACTCACCCAATTTATCTTGACTTTATTATTTATAGTATTCAGCAATACCCACATATTATGAGTAGGATAATCCAAGATTAGAGAAATTGTAAAATCCCCATTTCGAGCACTTTAAATAATTCTTTGTGGGAATCTAATTTGGTCACAATAAATGAACGATTCTCCTCAAGATGAACCTCAAACATTCGCAAGCTTTCTAAATTTAGTTAAAAAACTTGAGAAAGTTGTCCAAGACACTCCAGAACTATCCATAGGAGAGAAAACAAAAGAGGAGGATGTTAAAGGAATTAGTGAAGATAAATCAGCTTCTGAAGAACTTGCGTCAGCACAAATAGTAAAAGAGAGTGAATTAGAAGAAGTTGAAAAACACACTGATAAAATAAAGAATGAAGAAGGACAAATAAAGACTAAAGAAAAGGGTAAGCTGAAAGAAGGTACTATTGAATATTTACTAAAGATAGAGGAACAACTAATTCAGCATTATTCAGGTACGGAAGTACAGTTAGAAGATTTTTACTTCAAGATTGAAGATATAAGTGATGAACAGATAGTTAGAAAAATAAAATCTAAATTTCATTCCTTAGAAAACATTTCCTTACGAAAAAAACTCAATGTAGGATTTCCTTTCGCTTTGTTCAAAATTGATGGAAAATATAAAATCACAGTTTCTATAAGCACAGGAGAGATGGCAATACCAACATATGTGGAAGGCTCAAGAAAACATCTCAAACTACAATCAATTGGAACTAAAGAAATACCAACTTTAGACTCAAATGAAATTAACATCTGGAATCAAGCAATGAGTAAATTACAGTTAAAAATTACACAAATACTTAATATTAAGGCAAAAGATGACCTTAGAAAAATAAATCCTGAAAACATACATTTAGTTGAGGTAGATATTATTACAATTCAAGAATTCATCAAAGCATACGAGAAAAAAATAAAGGATGTTAAAAGCTTCAGTGTTGAAATTTACCAGTTTTTAGAAGAATTAAAGCAAACGATTTCAGAGGGAGAGGGGTTATGGAAGGATTTTGAAGAGTTTCTTGAAGCTTCAAAAGATCTCAAAGAGCAAATAGAAGGTTTACAGAAAAGGCACAAAGAATTAAGCAAAGAAACACAGATAGAGTATCTAAAACTTAGAAAAGAACAACGGCAGATTAACGGAAAAACTAAGAGGTATAAGATAGAAGAGAAGAGAGGGAAAAAAATAACAAGAGAAAAGAAAAAAGAATTGGTTACAAGTTTAAGAGAATTTCAAAGCAAGAAGAGGCATCTGCAAGGAGATATTGATAAAACAAAGGAAATTCAAGACGCAGTCGATCTATGGAACGAAATTTTGTTGACAGAAGACCAGCAAATTGCTACACAAAAAATAAGAGAAAATTATGACTTAGCACTGTTTTCATCTATTAATGGATGGTTGGAAGAAGAATCAAGGGAAGATATTTTTGGTAAAATAAAAGAATATGAAACATCAATTGATCAGATTACTATTCATGTAATATACATTCCAGCAATCATCTGTGAATTTCGAGCTATTCAAAACGAGAAAAAGATTGAAGGAAAAATAGCTTACTTTAATTTAACAAAGGAAATTACCTTCTTCAAGCCGACCTTAGTATAACAAAAGATTTGGTTCGTATTTTTTATGTCATTAAACACATTTATTAGTGCTTCTTTTTTTATTTATTCAGATGACGAAAAACATTGTGGTCTGTAAAAACCTAACAAAAACATTTCAAGTAGGTAATAGCACAGTTCGTGCAGTTAATGGATTGTCTGTAGATTTTAGGGAAGGTGAATTCTCTTCAATTGTAGGACCAAGCGGGAGCGGGAAGACTACTTTGTTAAATCTAATTGGAACGCTAGAGATTCCAACTACTGGAAGCATTACGATCAATGGAACTAATCTAAACAAATTAACTAAGGCAGGTTCATCTAGATCTGTGTTTAAGAAAGGAGTCAAAGGAACGATTAGATCTTTACAGAAGAGACAGACAACTTCAGAGTTAACTAACTTCAGGAGAAAAAATTTGGGATTTGTTTTTCAGTTCTTTAATCTAGTTGAAGGATTAACAAGCTTTGAGAATATAGAGTTACCTCTGGTATTTGATTCCATACCATACGAAACCAGAAAAAAGAAAGTAGATGGAATTATTGAGGAATTTAAGCTGGAATACCTTAGAGATAAATTCCCAGAAGAATTAAGTTCAGGAGAAAGACAAAGAGTAGCAATTATGAGAGCTCTGATTAATGATCCATTCCTACTCCTTGCGGATGAGCCAACCGGAAACTTGGATACAAAAACAGGACAAACTATACTGGATTTATTTCAAGAGTTGAACAAAGAAAAGGGTACTGCAATTATTTTAGTAACTCATGATCTCGCAGCAGCAAAAAGAGCAAGAAGAATCTTGCACATGCATGACGGAAAAATCTCGTTTGACCAAATCAACGAAGAACCCGTTATAGATTAATACTCGTTTTAAGCAGATTAGAACGCTTTCTCACGGTTTGGCAGAGATAGACTGTAAATTAAGAGATATATATACTTTCCTCAGCGCCTCTTCAGAAGTTTTATAAAGGCATGTTAGTCATTTTTCATAACACTGAGTGAAAATTACTCCAATAAAGTGTTAAAAATATTCTTCGCGGAGTATTTATTATGTCGCTAAGAGGTTATATAATTAGAAGAGTCATTTACATAGTCCCTATTATGCTAGGCGTAACTTTGATGAACTTTACACTAATTAACATAAGTCCAGGAGACCCGGTTATTATACGGATTGGGCTTATACACTGTGAAACAGAAGACTGTTACAACGCTGCGTATAACAGAGAAGCAATAAATATGGGATTATTAGATAGCGATCTATATACAGTACCTTGGTTTAAACGATATATCGACTTTGTGAGTGATCTGCTGAGGTTAGATTTTGGTACCAGTTGGTACTACACCAAAGCGGGGACAGGTAGACCAATAGCGCAAATTATTTCAGAACATGCAAAATATACTATTATTTTGAATATAGTAGCGTTCATGTTTTCATTATTGTTGGCTACAGCAATAGGAGTGGTTTCAGCCACAAGACAAAATTCGTTCTGGGATAGATCATTAACTGTAGCAATGCTATTAGGTTATGCTATGCCCCTATTTTGGTTAGCAAAACTAATCATGTTAGTATCATATTATCTATTCGACTTTACCGGAGTAGCAGAAGGGGATGCGTTCCGAGAACCGATCTTACTAAACGGGCAGTTTTACAAATATCTGTCGCTGCCTGTACTAGCACTAACAATAGGGGGACTAGTATTTATGGCAAGATTGGTACGATCTCAACTGCTGGAAATCCTAAGACAGGATTATATTACGACAGCGAAAGCGAAAGGTCTAGACAGCAGATCAGTAATTTACAAACACGCTTTTAGAAATGGATTATTACCAATAGTTACTATCATTGGAAGCTCATTGCCAGGATTACTCGGAGGATCAGTTATGATTGAACGAGTTTTCGGTTGGCCAGGGCTAGGAACAATATTCCTTAACGGAGCCTTGTTCAGGGATTATCCTTTGATGATGGCTACGAACACGATCTTTCCGTTCCTTTTCCTAATAGCTAGGTTACTGACGGACATTACGTATGTATTCATTGACCCGAGGATCAAATATTAAGGTGAACAAATGACAACTATTGAAAATATTGAAACTGACGAATTCATTTTAGACGAAAAAACCTTAAGAGAAATCGAAACCATGAAAGGTGCCGGTCAATGGTCCATTGTTTGGAGACGTATCAAGAAAGACAAAATGGGGATGTTAGGTCTCGCTATTGTTATCTTTCTAATACTCATGGCTTTTGTTTCATGGATACTTCTACAATTCGACGCATGGTTAACCAAGCCAGAAGTAGGTCTTCTTTGGGGAAACCCAGATAACCCTGCAAGTCTAAACAATCTGTATATTGAATTATGGATACCTGGAGTAAGCAAAGCAAATCCTATTGTTTTATTCAACCATCCTACCTATCAGTTCGCTGATCAAGTAAAACTTCCACCATCATTTATGCACCCATTTGGCACTGATGGCAATGGTCAAGACATGTTATCCAGAGTTTTCTTTGGAGCAACAAATTCATTAGCTCTTGGTTTTATAGGTCAGATGACGACGGTTATTATTGGAACCTTTTTAGGTTCTATAGCAGGATTTTATGGAGGAGTGATTGATGATATTTTACAAAGAGTAATCGAACTACTGTACTCTATGCCCCAATTTATTTTGATGATCTTCATCATCGTTTTATTCGAAGACATTAAAGTGCCGGGTGGAAAGTACGCGGTAGTAGTTATCTTCTTCGCCTTGATCGGTTGGGGAGGAACAGCACTGATTATTCGGTCAAACTTCTTCTCACTAAAAGAACAGGATTTCGTGGAGGCAGAACGGGCGCTCGGAGCGTCGGATATGAGGATTATCTTCAAACATATTCTGCCGAATTCACTGGCACCGTTGATTATTATCGTAACGCTAGGTATAGCAGGTACAATCTTTCTATTCGCAGCCTTAGCCTTCTTCGGCTTTGGTGACGCAACCATTGTTTCCTGGGGTGACGATCTTAACAAATGGCAAGATCAATTGCTAGAGTACCCGTGGATGCCCATGTTCCCGGCTTTGTTCATTTTCTTTACGGTATTAGGATTCAATCTATTTGGTGACGCTTTAAGAGATGCTTTAGATCCAAGACTGAAGGATTAGAAAACCTTCTTTCAAACCCTTTTTTTTTCATTTTGTTTATTTTGTGGGGATAATTTTCTCTCCTTTTTTAATCAATTTACAGATTATAGTTTGATAAGCTGTTCTCGCTTATCATATTATTCGGTAAACTATATTTCCACAACCGGATGTAGACCAATCACTGGGAGGGAGAAGTTTTTTTCTGGAAAATTTTTGTGTATTTAAAGTAATTTGCATATAATATATTGGGAAAATGACAAC
>JAGLTP010000031.1 GCA_023135215.1 Candidatus Heimdallarchaeota archaeon | reverse complement strand
GAATTACACATAGATGATGACATTTTCTATGAAAGATGGTGGAAAGAAGCTCTGGAAGATGTTGATTCTGGTAAATATCAAGTAGCATTTATTCTTAATCCAACAAGTGCTGATCAGGTGTTAAAAGTAGCTAAAAATCATGAAAGAATGCCTCAAAAAGCTACTGATTTTTATCCTAAGATGATTAGTGGTTTAACCATGCTAAGTCTTGAAGATGGAGAAAAAATATTATAATCCTTTTTTCTCTTTTCAAATCTTTTGACCACAGCTTTCACAGAAATTTTTTCCATTTGAATTATCTGCACCACAATGACTGCAGAATCGTTTTGCGTCAGTTGGTTGTGATGTTTGCATATCCTGAGATTGTGTCACTGGTTGATATGATTGTGTCCCCTCACTCGAAGGTTGGATAGAGGATTGAATATAGCTTGAAGGATGAGTTGCAGGACTTTGTGTTGTTCTTCTATCTCTAAATATAACAAAAAACAGCATCACAGTTGTGATCGCACCCGCTATAAGTAAAGCTAAAGAATATTCTTCATAAGGTTCTATTATCATTAAGATGATACCAACAACCAAGAGAATAGGTGACCACATAAGTCTCCTTTTAGAAATCCACATTGATCTACTTCTACTCATAATGAAGAAATTGGGAGACTCATTATAAATATTTTTTTCTACTTAAAGCCTATACTCTCTATTTATCGACCTATTTCTTGTTCAATGAATCCTACTATCTCTCCCACTGTGTTGAATTCATAGAGAATGTTTTCAGGCATAACTATATCAAATTCCCTTTCAATTATCCTTGAAAGCTCTATCAAATCTTGATCACTCATACCAAGGTCGTTTTGAAAATAAGTATTGATAGTAATTTTACTTTTCCTAACTTTTGTAAGCTTCATAAGGATTTTCTGAAATTTATAAAAGATTGTTTGATACATTTTCTTCACTACATAACTTTTTCATGAAATAGTTTCAGAGGATCTTCAATTGTCTCAGATTTTCTTACAATGAAAACCATTCTTTCAATACCTAAATCGTTGACTTGAGCTATTTTCTCCTTGATATCCTCTGGGAATCCTATGAATTGGTTTCTAAGAACATCCTCTTTGGTGGGTTTCTCTTCTTCTTTGTATCTTTCAATGATTTTCTCTACTTCGCTATCTAGTTCCTCTTGACTATCTACTATTGTAATAGCATTAAATAATGATATTTCAAACTTGCTAGAGTCTCTATCAAAACTGGAAAGTAACTCTCTAATATTTTTGATCATATCTGCCAAATCTTCTGCTTTTGTATAAGGTAGGTTTATACCATCAGCTTCTCTGCAAGCTATATTTGTCATTCTTTTTCCTGAGGTTCCCAAGATAATTGGGGGGTAAGGTTTCTGAACTGGTTTAGGATAGTTTCTGTTATTCTCTAGTTTCCAAATTAATCCCTCAAAATCTGTAGAATCTTCTGTAAACAGTTTTTTGATAATAGAAAGTGATTCTTCTAATTCATCGACTCTTCGTTTAGGTTCAGGAAAAGGATATCCATAGGCCTTGTATTCTTCTTCATACCAACCTGCTCCTAGCCAGAGTAAAGCTCTACCATTGGAGATATTATCTAGAGTACTAATAGATTTAGCTAAATATGCTGGATTCCTAAAGGAATTACAGAGAACAATGTGTCCTAGTTTAATCTTTTCTGTTTCTGCAGCTAAAGCACTCATCAGCATTAAAGCTTCAAGATAGGGCTCTTTCTTTTCTTGTTTCTCATCAAAACCAATAAGGTGATCATTTACATGTGCGGAATCAAATTCCATTTTTTCAACTTGAAGGGTTAAATCTCTAATTTCTGGATAGTTCAATTCCGATCTGACGTAATAACCAAGTTTCATAATTTCAAAATAATATTGTAGTTTATTAATTCTTTGAATTATAGAATTTTGATTTTGCTTTCATACATATCAAAATATTATTAAAAACAATACTAGGTAAATAATTTAGCTAAGAGAAGATCTATTGTATGACTTAATTCTAATT
>JAGLTP010000309.1 GCA_023135215.1 Candidatus Heimdallarchaeota archaeon | reverse complement strand
TTAACTATGTGGTACTTTGCACTAAAGTCTCCTTCCAATAAGGTAGTATCATGAAAATACAAACTACTCTGAACAGTAACCTCACCTTCTTGGATTGGGCACCTTTCAATTAGGAAGGTTGCTTTGCATGGTTTTGTAATCTAAATTTCTATTTCTTCTCTGCAAAAGAATAATAAATAGCTGTTACTAAAATTAAGTATGGATTATGATGCCATCATTATTGGTACAGGTATTGGAGGATTAATCTCTGGTGCTAAATTAGTAAAGGAAGGTAAGAAAGTTTTGCTAATTGAACAAGAATCAACTCCAGGAGGTTATGCTTCATGTCTTAATATCTCTGATGAATATATGATAGATTTTGGACTTCATGCAATGGATGGTTTATACGAGAAAGACCCTAAGGTGGAGGTTTTTGAAGATCTAGATATATTCTTCAATATAGAATTTGAGAAGATTACTACTGGATTTTACAAATTCTACAACGAAAGAAAAGATTTTACCCTACCCGATAATGAAGAAGAAATAATAGAAAAACTAATTGAATGGTTTCCTGAAGAAGAAGAGAAATCTATAAAGAGATTTTTTAAAATAATAAATGCACCAAAAATTTCAAAATGGGGAGAAAAAACAGCAGGTGACTTACTTGATGAGCATTTCAAGAATGAAGATTTAAAACTAGCATTAGTTGGTAATATTCAATATTATGGAGATGATCCATATAAGTTATCTGCAATAACTTACGCTACAGCAATATCATCACGCTTTAAGGGTGGTTCTCACTATATTAAAGGTGGATCAATAAAATTCAGCTACGGTCTTGTCAATTTTATCAAACAACATGGGGGAACTTTTCTGTTTGATAGGTTAGTAACAAGAATAAAAGTTGAAAGAGGAAAAGCATATGGAGTTGAATATACTTCTAAAGGAGGAAGTGAAAAGAAAGTCCACGATATTAATGGTAAAATTATCATAGCAAATGCTCCAGTTCCTCAAGTCGTTAACGAACTTCTACAAGGAAAATCTCACAGTAAATTTAAGGAGCAAATCAATAAATTAGATGTAGGGCATTCTGTACTTAATATCTACCTTGGTTTCAACAAAAAACCGATAGAAATCGGAAATACAAGTTACACCACCGTGGTGAATGATCCAAGTATTATTGGACTCAAACAAATCGCAGATAATCATAAGGGAGACTATAAGAAGAGAAACTACATATTTGTTGATTATAGCCAGATAGATTCTATGCTTGCTCCATCTGGAAAAAGTATAGGTGTTATTAGTGCTGTTGATTATATAGAAAACTGGGCAGGTTTAAGTAAAGCAGAATATAAAACTAAAAAGAAAGAGGTCGCACATATTTTCATCGATCGCTTATACAACATAATACCAGATATAGTTGGTCATGTCGATTTCTATTATGTTTCAACACCTAGGACAAAAGTAGAGTATACACTTAATCCAAATGGAACTTTTCTTGGATTTGCAAATACTGTAAATCAATCGGGGATGAAACGGTTGCAAAATAAATCTCCTATAAAAAATCTCTATTTTGCATCTGCTTGGACATTTCCAGGAGGAGGATATTCCTCAACAATAATATCGGGATGGCAATGTGCAAAAGAAGTATTGAAAAAACTATAGTAAGAATAAGACATCTATTCATCAAGTTTTTTACCAATTCTCAGAATAATACTCAATATACTGGTCTTTTTTCAAAATTCGTTTCATGAGAATCTTTTTTAGTAAGCTACGTTCAAATCACTAACGTTAGGATGTGGACAGATTGACAAAAGCTGCGAAAAAATCTTACGATCCTTACCACGAATTATCTAAGACACTCAATAGAATCCCAAATGGGTTCGCTACTTTAGAAGATGGTACTCACTTGAAACTTCTGCAATGGATTTTCGAACCCGAGGAAGCAGAGCTTGCTAGTAAGATGAAGCTTTCCGGAGAAACAGTTGAGAAGATGTCCAAAAGGTTGAAGATACCTATCAAAAGACTTGCTGCAAAACTTAAAATCATGAAAGAGAAAGGGCAAATTCATATTAGAAGATCAAAAGGAAGAAAGAAATACGGAATACTACCGTTTGTTGTAGGTATTTACGAAGAACAGATTCACAGAATGGATCCAGAATTTGCTCAATTGTTTGAAGAATATGTTCAAAAAACTCAAGGAGAAGTATTGTTCTCATCAACACCTCCCATTCAAAGAGTTGTTCCAGTAAAAAGAGTGATAAAAACTGAGCTTGAAATCCATACTTATGATGAAGCAGAGAACATTGTAAGAGATGCGAAAAGCTGGGGTATAAGGGATTGCATCTGTAAAGTACAGCAAGAGATGATAGGAGATCATACCTGCGAGTATCCTACCAAAGTGTGTATGGTTTTTTCAAGTAGAGAAAATGCTTATGAGAATAGTATTAGAACAGAACCAATCACAATGGAAAGATCCTTAGAAATCCTAAGAGAAACTGAAGAAGCAGGTCTTATTCACACATCAATGAATGT
>JAGLTP010000308.1 GCA_023135215.1 Candidatus Heimdallarchaeota archaeon | reverse complement strand
AAATTTCTCTGCTGATATTTCTGTGTGCTCTAGTATTTTATTAATGTAAGCTTCTGATTCATCAGTTAGATCTTCATATCTTAGCAACATAGTTGAATCAGCAAGTTCGTTGTTTTTGTGTAGTAAATCAAGGATATATTGATGTATTGAAGCCCAATAGATGGCCCATCCTTCAACATGAGTATTCTTATCTAACCAGAGTTTTCTAATTTTCTCAATTGTGCTAAGGTTATCTAGATTTATACATATTTTTGCAGTTCCAAATTCTCTGTGACCCATTATTTTTGTCCAATCTAACAGTCTCTCATCGTCAATTTCTAGTTCTTTCAGAACTTTATCTTGTTTAACTAAAGAAGCTATGTGGTTAATTGGATGACGAGTCATGAGTATGAATTTTGCATCAGAGAATATTTTCTTAATGTACTCCATCCTTGAAATAATGTAATTATTCTTTGTAATATAACGCGAACTTTTCTGATTTACTAATAATTTTTTGATTATTTCAACATAGTATTTCTCAAATTCTGGATTTACTATATTCTTATCCAAAATATCAGATGTTTTTTCTTTCTTTATACTATCGAAAAACCTTATCCAGTAGCTTTCTTCAACTGCTTCTGGACTATCTCGATTAACAAGTAGTTTATCTTTATGAAGTCTTTCGACAGGTTTCTTAAAGATTGGGAGAACATTTGCTATTTTCTGAATCCAATGAGGGATGTAGGGATTCACAAGGTGAAGATATTTATGATAGGCAACGTCGGGATGTTTCCCTAGCATTTCAACTGTAACAGTTGTCCCTGCTCTAGCTAAACCTAATACATAAATTGGTCTTTCAATTACTACTTGTTTTGTTTTCTTTCTCAACCTTTTTGATTCCCAAT
The DNA here is from genome assembly GCA_023135215.1 of Candidatus Heimdallarchaeota archaeon. The sequence goes on along the minus strand of JAGLTP010000308.1, from coordinate 366 downwards.
CACTTAATTTCAGAGTTAGTCTGGGATGCTTATTGAAGAATCTAGCAATATAGTACATAGCTACAGGAAAGGTAAACTCTTTTGGTTGATCTTGTTTTACTTTTGCTTTACTCATCAGTACTCTCATTTCTCTAAGGTAATTTATAAGAGATTTCATAATGATAAAACTTTGAATGTATTCTTCAGATGCAATATGACAAAATTAAATAACTTATTTGTAAAAATAATCGAAGATGAAGAAACGAACTAAAATTATATTGATTTCAATTGGAATATTTTTCCTTATAATTATTGCAGGAGGATTAACTTTCTTCCTCACTATCAAGTTCAAGTACAAACCTGTACCCTTAGATCTCGAAAATGCTC
>JAGLTP010000307.1 GCA_023135215.1 Candidatus Heimdallarchaeota archaeon | reverse complement strand
TTTTTTTACCTTTGAGGTTTCGATTTGCGTCCGAGAACAATCTGGTTAATAGCTATACCATTTACGTGTGTAACTTGCCATTTAACTCCTGGTAAATCTCCCATAGCTCCTTTTTGAGCTCCCCCTATACTGCATACCAGTACTTCATCATGTTCATCAATATAAAGAAGGCCTCCATCGTGTGGAACAAAAGCACCAACCTGTTTTCCATTTTTAGTGAGTCTAACTCGAACACATTTTCTCATAGCAGAATTGGGTTGTTTACTCTCTACACCATATTTTTCTACAACAATACCTCTAGCTGCTGGTGCACCCTCTAAAGGATCAGTTTTCTTGTCTAATCTTAACATTCTTCTCTTATAATGGATATCTTTCCATCGGAAGTGTTTTCTCTTGTTTTTTAACTTTCGAGCAGCAAACTCGCCCTTTGGACTTTTTGAACCAGTCATCTTAAATCACGTATTATCTCGGAATTATTAACATTTACGACTGTAGATATTTTATTATCAACCAATCATCCCTCTTACAATTTTAATAAAAACTTTCTGTTCACTAACTGTTAGTGGTTTATAGAAATAGAAAAGGATAAAGTGAGAATTATTTCTTTTCATCACTAAATTCTCTGTAGTTTGCACTCATAGTAAGGTCGACTATTCCTGTTCCCAAAGCGATAGTTTGCCCTACAATAACATTTTCTGTTATACCTTCTAACGGATCATACTCGCCATGTATTGCAGCATCAAGTAGGTGTTTAACAGTTACTTCAAATGCTGCTCTTGCAAAAACAGAACTTTTCTTTCCTGAAACACCATGACGCCCTATTTGAAGTATTTCTCCTGTATGTGTCATAAGGTCTGAAACGAGCATAACATGCCTCTTATCAACATCTAATCCCTGTTCTTTCATAACGAAAAGAGATTCTCTAACCAATGCATTTCTAGCAGCTTCAATACCAAGGGTTTCAGCAATTTGATTAATATCTGTTGTATAACATCTTGTGGGATCAACACCAGGAATTCTTAATAATTCACTGAAATTACTACCTTCACTTTGCAAGAAGTATTTTCCCTCTCTGTCCTTCATAACAACAACACGAGAAACATTCTTAATCCCCTTGATAGGTATTTCACGAATTTTTTCTGCTAGTTTTGGTAAATCACTAAATTTAAGCTCTTTCAGGGGTGTGATAATTACAGTATTTTTATCTTCTGAATCAATTTCAACTTTGCATTCCTTTCTACGTAACTGTATTTTCTTCATTACTGTATCTGATTCAATTCCTTTGTCAACTAACAAAATTTCATCAAGTTTCAATCTAACAATGCCCTCAGAAAAACTATGGGTAATACTTTGTGCAATTTTGTTGACTGTAGTTAATTCAATTCTTTTAGCGACTTGTTTGGCTAGTCCCTCGTTTTTCTCTGCAAACTCGTCTAAATATATGACCATAGTAGGTGTGCTTGGGTTTTTTCTGGCATCTAAGATTTCAATTAGTCTTGGTAGACCTCGCAGAACAGACATCTCTGCAACACCGGAATAATGGAAGGTCTGAAGTGTCATTTGAGTACCTGGTTCTCCAATTGATTGTGCTGCTACGGTTCCCACTGCACTTCCAGGATCTATTTGTGCAAATTCATAACTGTCTACGATTTCTTTGATTATCTGTTCTAATTGCTTTTTTGAAAGTTTTTTACCTTTAAGCTCTTTTTTTAGCTCATCTACAATTGTTTCTGGAACAACTTTCTTCTTTTGAAAGGTATCCATACGTTTTTCAATTTGATCTTTGGTAAGAGTTTCCGACATTTTTAATCCTCCGAACTTTCTGCAGGATGAGTTTCCAGAATTTTATTAACAATAATGGATACATTTACAGCTTTTCCATGATCGCTTTTTGCGGGATCAACATTATCCTCACCATATAAAAATTGAACAATCTCCCCTGCGGCGTTCCTAACAGTTCTATCATAGCAAGAAGAAATATCTTGTAACGCATTAACAAGCCTTCTTTGCATATACCCACTTTGTGAAGTACGAACTGCTGTATCTACAAGTCCTTCCCTTCCACCAGCAGCATGCATGAAGAACTCAATAGGATTGAGACCTGTTCTGAAACTGCTATCAACAAAACCATGAGCTTCAGCTGACAAATCTCCTTGTTTAAAGAAAGGAAGTACTCTATCTCTGTAACCTCTTTTTATTCTTTGACCACGAACAGCTTGTTGACCTACACAAGCACTCATTTGACCAAGATTTAACATATTTCCTCTTGCACCAGTCCTTGCCATAATTAATGCTTCATTTTCAGGATCTAAGTAACTTGCAGCAACATCAGAACAATCAGTTCTTGCTTGAGCTAATATCTCCATTATTCTAGCTTCTAGGGTTTCTTCTTCTGTGCGTCCTGCCTGTCTTTCCAAAGTTCCAGATTCATATTGAGCAATAACTTTCAAAACATCTTTCTTTGCTTTATCCAAAATTTCGTTTATTTTCTTATCAGCTACCAAAGGAACGTCAATATCACTAGCTCCCATACTGAAACCTCTAAGAGTAATATTTGTAGTAAGCATCCTTGATACG
>JAGLTP010000306.1 GCA_023135215.1 Candidatus Heimdallarchaeota archaeon | reverse complement strand
CGCAACTATTGGGGAAATCACTCGGGGTATAATTATATTAGCAATCATGTTCTTCTTTGCAATGTTTGGTGGAAAAGGAGTAACTGACATTAGAGATTTCCCGCAGGATGTAGAAACACCTGTACAAACATTTCCAAAAAGATTCGGGATAAAAAGAACAGCACAAATAACTGCCATAAGCTTACTTATCGCGTATGCCTTTAGTTTAGGAGCTTTCTTTACCGGAGAATTTAGTTATTTCTATCTTTATCTTGACATAGTTTTCATTGTTACTGGATTGATAATTACAGGTTTGTTTTTGTACAAAGCTTCTCCTGAATTAGCTCTACGAATAACTATGGTTTATATGATGGGACGAGGAGTAATAATCTGTTTAGCAATAATCCTTGGAAAGCTGCTTTAATTGTTCAACTCAATTTACTGACAAAACGAAAAGAGCTAGTCAAGCTCTGACTCATATTAAGGAAGGTGAGAAACATGAACAAAGTTTAAACTAGCTCTGAGAATACTAAACTCCCATTATATTTAAATTTTACAACTAAACTACACTTTCACATTTTTCTTCTTTCGCAGTAAAATTGAGATAACAAACAAAGGTATGATTCCAAAGAAGAAGTAATTTGAATAGCTTGATTCCTCTATTGGTTGTAATAATATTGTGAAATCATAGATTATATCATCCAAGCTTATGCTGGTTCTGTTCAGAACTGTAAATATAGAAGATCCATTGTAAAACATTGCATCCTCACAATGATATAACGTATGATCTTGTACGAATAATTCCTCATGATGTTCATGCCCATAAAGCATGACTTCAATTCTATGACCACTTCGCAAATTCGATGGTTGATTTTTGTAATCAGAGTGGTAAAATAAAACATTAGGTTCTTCTGTACATTTACTTCCTTTTAGTGCTTCTTTAACTAAGTTAAAATCATCTGTACTAATACCTTCATCTGTTGCACTGAATCCAACAAAAATCCAATCTAGAAATTCAAAATCAATAACAGGATATGTTGGATGTCCTAGGTATTTTTTCCATATTTCTTCTGGATCATCTGGAAGAATGGCTGTTGAATCTAAATCATGATTTCCTCCAATAATATAGACTGGCATATCCAATAAATCTAAAGCCCAGAGTCCAAGTCTCAGCTGTATTTCAGCTGCCAAGGGTTTATCATCAACTGGATTTACAAACTCCCAAGCTGATCCTCCTTCAATCAAATCTCCTGTAAAAATAGCAAAATCTGCATCTGAATTCTTTAACTCTGCTATGTTAAGTAAATTTATGTCTGTAGTATTAGTACCCGAATACGAAGGAAAATGACAATCAGATATATGGACAAATTTGAAAGGATATTCTTTTTTGTTTACTATCTTGACACAATGCGTTTGATAATCGTAGCTTAAAGTAGAATTCAATTCAAGGTCATACAAACCTTCAATGTTCTGAGTCGGTTCTACAACAAAAAAACCTATTTCCATCTCAACTGAAGAATCTATAATTTCAAGGTCAATTGTATTCTCATCATTAATCAAAGAAAAGTTAACATTTTGGAGGTTGAATGAATAACTAACAGTTATTGTAAAGTTTTCATCATATTCGATTATGATAGGATTACCTTTATGAGGATTGAGTATCGCTGCCAGAGGTCTTGCAACTAAATCATACCTTGGATGTTTTGTTTCATTAAAATATTCAGTAGGAGAGGTAGCATAATCTGCAAACTGAGGAACGAAATATTCTTCGTACTCATTAGCAATCACATATGATGAGTTCGAACCTGGAATTATAACTAGCGATAGGAGAATAAAAATTACAAATAATCTCTTAATCATTAATTAGAAAATAACTTCTTTATCCATAAATGTTACTCATAAGATAAAGAAATTGATTCAGATTTGAATTGAAAACAATTTCTTTGATACTTCTTCCTCTTTTTTCACAGTTTCTGTTATACTTGTTCTTTTAATCGAAGAGACTGTATCATTAAATTCAACAACTGTCATCCTTTGCGATATAGTAGAAGTAGTTTTTTCTAAATTCCTCAATTCAATCGATTGTTTAGTTAATTTCTCTTGTTGCTGAAGTAAATCTAAAACTAATCTATCGAAATTATTATTTTGAGCTATGTTTAGAGCTTTAAGCAAAAGAGCTCTTGCGTTATCTATATCAAATTCAAGTAGAGCTAATTGAGCATTCAATCTTATAGTTTCAACATGCAATAAATGTGAATTATTCTTTGCAGCCATTTCTTGCAGTTTATTGACATTTTTGTATATCTTTTCTAGCACCTTAGAATCATCAGTTTCTTTCATTTCAAGTACAAGAAGATCACATAGATTTAGCAGAACTTGAACCAAAACCGGATAGCTAATGTCTTCTTCAATTAACTGTTCAAAAAGTACTTCAGCTTTAAGTCTATCTCGTAAATCCGAACTAGTTTTAAGGATTAGAGCTTCGGAAAATTTATGATTTTGAATCACTTGTTTCAGTTTTGTTTCTTTATTAATCAGTTCTAAGGATTCGAAGTATTTTCTAGCTGCTTCAAGGTTGTTTAACTCAACATTAAATTGAATTAGATAAGATAAACTAGTGGTTATAAGATCTTTATTATCTAGTTTTTGCCTTATCTCTAAGTTTTCTTGCATGGAGGATAATGCTTGTTCTTTCATACCCTTTTGCCAGTAAATCATTCCTTTTTTAGATAGTACATCAGAAATACCGGGTTGATACTGAAACCCTTTCTGTATTGTCATTAATTGATCTAAATACTCCAAAGCT
>JAGLTP010000305.1 GCA_023135215.1 Candidatus Heimdallarchaeota archaeon | reverse complement strand
TGGAACCCCCAGTTTAGTATTTTCTATATATAAGGAACGATTACTCAGTGATTTTTATTATTTCGAAATAATTGTTCTTTCCTCTCAAATATGAAAAGATTAGACTAACAACACAGACTACTACAAAAATAATGAATGCTATTCTTGAACTCCTCAAAAACAAAGGTTCATAATTAACAGCTTCAGTACTTGTATTTCCAAGTATAACGGCAAAAAGCAAAGTTACTAGACCCAAACTTATAGTTTGTCCCACTGTTCTCATCGTTCCAACTAGTGCTGAAGCAACTCCATAGTTTTCTTTGGTGACTGAACTCATAATTGAATTTGCATTTGGTGAGGAGAATAATCCAAATCCTATTCCACTAAAGACTAAGCTCAAGATAATCAGTGAAAGATGAGAATTTGAATCTAAGAAGGTGAGCATGACTAGTCCAATCAATCCAAAAGCTACTCCTGTTGTTGTTATTATGCGATGCTCCACTGTGTCTGATAATTTTCCTCCAATTGGAGATAGAATCGCTTGAAATATCGGTCGTGCTAGAAGAATCAATCCTGCATATATCGCGGTGTAACCTATGATATCTTGTAGATATAAACTTAGAATTAAGGTCGTAGCAGCAGTGGCAGTGTAGTATGTGAAAGCTGCTAGATTGGCAAATGTAAAGAAATTATTGTTTTGGAATAAACGAAGTTGAAGGATTGGATAATCAATCTTCCATTCCCAGATAATAAAGAAAATTAGAGTTGCTATTGATGCTCCTACTAACCCAAAGCCATAACTCTTAGGAAGAGATCTGAAACCATAAAGAAGCATAAACAAAGTTGCAATGTAAACTACAGATCCTATCCAATCGAATCTCTGTTTTACATCAGCCTTCCATTCACCTTTAAGAACAAATGCAACAAGTATTGCAACAACAAATCCAAAAGGTACAATACTAAAGAAAATACTTCTCCAACCAAAGAATTCTGTCATAAAACCCCCTAAGGAAGGTCCAATTGTCAAGCCAGTGTAAACAGAACCTATGTTAATTCCAAAAGCTAATCCTCTTTTCTGAGCAGGAAATACAGAGGTTAAAATTGCTGTTCCTGTTGCAAATATAAGTGCTCCTCCCACTCCTTGAACAAATCTCATTATTATAATAGAAGTAGCTGAATTCATAAAACCTAGAACAAGAGAAGCGGATGAAAATATAATCATTCCAATTAGGTAAACTTTCTTTCTGCCATAATTATCAGATATTTTTCCAAAAGGGATTTGTAACATAGCAGTTGCTAGAACATAAATTGTAACTATCCAGCTTAATTCTGTTGTATTTATTGAGAGCTCATCTGCCATTGTGGGAGCTGCTAGAGTGAAAGCTGATCCACTAAATGCAGATATGAATGATGAAACTGAGATTATAATGAGAGCAAATGTTCTGTCTCTTTTACCAGTATCTACAGTAGCAATATCATTACTCATTATAAATCAACAGAAACCTTGTTATGAACAAGCAGAATTGAAAATATCTTTTATTAATATTCTTATAATACTACTATCCAAATTATTGAATTATATCATCCTCTATGAAGAGTTTTTAATTATAATTATTTATATAAGTGCAAGAATAAATCTATGCATGACTTATGAAAAAATTGATGACAGTATTCTTGATGCTTCGTTTTTCGAAGTTTTCAAATATCCAAGAACATACTCTAATTTACTGTATCTATTCCTTCTCTTCCCTCTATCACTGTTTTACTTCATCTGGGCTGTAACTGTTGGATCAGTGTCTTTAGGCTTAATATTCACTATTGTAGGATTCTTCTTGCTTTACATATTTCTATGGAGTCTTCCAAAACTGATGTATGGTATGGGATTATTAACCAAACTTCTAGTTGGAGTGGATATGCCTGTAGTTTACAAACCTCAAGTGGAAGGAGGATTCTTTGCAAAAGCGTTTAATGCTTTGAAAGATAGAAGAATCGCTACAGCTTTACTATATAGTTTGTTTATTGCTTTACCTTTTGGAACATTCGTATTCTCTCTTATGATATCCTTGCTTTCAACTTCTCTAGCTTTGATAGCATCCCCATTTGCTGCACTAATAAATTGGGCAATAGTTGGAAATCCAGTATGGTTTACTGAAGCATTCTGGTGGGCTCCACAAGGAGTTGGCATTGTACTCACAATAGTAGCATTTCTTGCAGGAATAGTACTACTCCCCGCAACTTTACACATATCAAACAGGCTAGCTATAATGCATGCAAAAGTAATAAGATGGTCATTAACCAGATAGGAAAAGAAATCGATAAATTTCTTTTTATTCTTTTTTTCATTTTTAATCTGAATATAATAAATTGATTAAGGAAAAAAAAAGAAAAATCAGAAATTATACCTCAAGTTTTTTTACAGTCTCATTATTAGGAATTCCATTAGAATCCCAACCTCGGATTTCATAATATTTCTGTTTAGCTTTCTCCAACTCCTCAGCTGATATTACTTGACCCTTAGCAGGACCTTCAGGCATAAGTTCCTTGTAAAAACGTTTTGGGAGCACATCGTCTTCAGAAGTTATACCTTCTCTAGTATTGAATAATCTAGTTTGATTCCAGATTCTTTCTCCAACAGTCAAATAGCTTTCAGGAGTGTATGAAAAACCAGTTGCAGCGTTGAGCATATCAACCATTTCAGGAACATTGAAAGGCAAGAAGTCACAGAGGACCAAGGAAAAACAAGCAGCTCTCTCATCTTGTGATTCTTTAACAAACTCAGGTACTCCATCAAAAGAGAATCTTGGTAAATCTCCTCTTAATTCAGCTGAGGGTGTCCAACATCTCTGATGGCATGCACCCCTATCAGATGTAGAGTAAGCCAAAGCCATTCCCCAAGACCCTCTAGGCTCAACACCAGCTAACTCATTACCTTTTACTTGAATAGCAAAATCCTCTGAATTATGTCCGATTTTCAAAGCTGCGGATCTACTCCCTTTTGCAAACAAGTCACCAACACCTTCCTTTTTTGCTATTAGTTCTATCATTTGAAGAACTGCATCGTCGTTTCCGAAAACTAGATTATCAACATCATTCTGTTCTAGATAACCTTTTTCCACACATTCCATTGCAAAACTAATAGTAGCTCCTACTGTAATTGTATCAATTCCTAAATCATCACACATTTGGCTTGCTTTTGCAACTGCTGCTAAATCTTTAATTCCACAGTTTGAACCTATTAAAGCTGTAGTTTCATATTCTGGGCCATCTACATCTAATCCTGCATATTTCCCACTTTCAAATTTGTTTGCTTTTCCACAAGCAATTAAGCAACCATAACACGCACGGTTTGCATAGGTATGGTTCTCTAACATAGTTTCTCCAGAGATTGAATCAGCTTCCTCAAAAACACCACTTTGATAATTTCTTGTAGGTAAAAATCCTCCGTGATTTGACATACTCACCCACATCATAGTACCTATACGGTTACGGTTTTTTACTCCATCATCATTTTGTACTTTGGTTCGAAAAGCTCTAGTGAGTTCTTTGAAATTTTCATTTACAGCATCGATTTTCAGAGTCCCTCCAGCGACAATTGCTTTAAGATTCTTCGATCCCATTACAGCTCCCGATCCTCCTCTTCCAGCCATATGAGATTTATCTGTCATAACATTTGCATATGTGACGAGCTTTTCTCCCGCAGGACCGATTGAAGCTACCTCAGATTTGGGATGTTTCGATTTAAGTAGCTCTTCTGTTTCGAATGTCCCTTTACCCCAGTATTCAGTAGCTGATAATATTTCAGATCCTTCTGAATGGATGTTGAGATAAATTGGTGATTCAGATTTTCCTCTTACTAGAAGATAATCATATCCAGCTCGCTTCAAGCGATGACCGAATTTTCCTCCGATTTGACTGTCTAGATAGATGCCAGTATGAGGTGATTTTGTAACTATACACCATCTACCTGAAGTAAC
>JAGLTP010000304.1 GCA_023135215.1 Candidatus Heimdallarchaeota archaeon | reverse complement strand
TCACTGTTCTAAATTCTGCTTTAAACTCTTTCAGTTGATGATGGATTTCATTTATAGCTTCAGCTTCTAAAGGAACAATATTTGTTACTACTTTGGTCAAATCTAATTTTCCTTGTTCAGCAAGATCTAACAGGAAAGGTAATTCGGATAACAAATGATCAGATACGCCAATTATCTCCTTTTCTCTACATATTACCTCATAGGAATTGATATCAAATGTATCAGCTGTTATACCAACTAATCCCAAACGACCGAAGCGAGCTAAAGATCTGACTCCTTGATCCATTGTTAAGGGTAAACCAATGAGTTCCAGAGCTACATCAACACCATCACCATTTGTTAATTCCATTATTTTCTCAACTGGATCAACATTCTCTGCATTTACTGGAATAGCTCCCATCTCTTTTGCAATATCAAGTTTTCCAGCATCAATATCTACAGCATAAATTTCTTTAGCTTCAGATGCTTTAGCTAACTGTAAAGCGGATATACCTAATCCTCCTAATCCAAAAATCGCTATTGTTTCTCCAGGTTTGAATCTAGTTTTTCGAAGAGCATGAAGTGAAGTTGAAGAGGAGCACATCATAACTGAAGCATGCTCAAATGAAACTGAATCAGGAAGTTTGAATAATCCTCTAGTTGGTATTGCGATATATTCTGCATACCCCCCATCTACATCCTTACCAATCATTTTCCCTTTGACGCAAAATTGTTCTGTTCCTTGAACACAATACTTGCATTTTCCGCAGGTAATCATATAATTGAGACAAATTCTATCTCCAACTTCAAAGTCTATGACATTCGATCCTAGTTTTTCTATCTCTCCTGCAACTTCATGTCCTAAAGATATCGGAAGAAAACCAACAGAAGAAACTCCATCTCGATAATGAACATCTGAATGACAAATACCTGCTGCTTTAATTTTGAGTAGTACTTCATCAGGTTTAGGAGTGGGTGTTGGAACCTCTCTATTTTCTAGATCTTTATCAATTTCAATCAATTGAACTGCTTTCATACTTCAATTTAACTCCAAATTCTTTTAAATTTGTTTTCTAAACATACAAATCAGGATTATTTTTGGATATCTTATAGGAATAGTCTCTCTGAAATTAAAACTTTCCATATTGTTTGTGAGTATTTTTATACTTTTTATGGATATTAAACTTATGAAAAATGATATCATAGTAATTGGTGCAGGTCTTGGAGGACTCTTTTCAGGGGCTAAACTTGCTAAAGAGGGAAAAAAAGTCCTTCTAATTGAGCAACATAATATTCCTGGTGGGTGTGCAACAGTATTCAAGCGTAAAGGATA
>JAGLTP010000303.1 GCA_023135215.1 Candidatus Heimdallarchaeota archaeon | reverse complement strand
CTTCTGAGCTGATTGGTCATATTGACTCATATTCTTTAGATCCTGACAGCTCTGATACAACAGGATTAACTGAAGCTTTTGGTATATGGTTAAACAAATCAAAAGATGAGCTAGTTAGATCAGGATATAATGTCACCTCTGATGAACTAAATATGAATGTTTATGTTGAGAATCTTACTATAGAGTTTGAACCAGGTCAAGGAATAAGACAATGGGTTTGGATAGGTTCTTTTGGAGCTAGTTTCATAGCTTTGATTGTTGGTGTATTAGTCTTCATTCGAATTCTAAAACAGAGAAAAATCAACAAATGATAATAAAGGATTGATCTCCATTATCTTTTACTTCTTTACTTCCTTTATCCAAACATTTCTGACAGATTGCTTCTTGAAACCTATTGACAAATAGAATTGTTGTCCATCGCCAACATAGACCCTTTCTGCTCCTTCTTCCTTCACTTTTCTTATTGCTTCATAATTGGTAGCTTTAGCAAAACCTTTTCTCCTATAATCTGGATCTGTTCCCACTGGTTCCAAGATTCCAATTTTATTTTTCTTATCATACCAAATTAAACAAAAAGAAACAATATCACCTTTTGGAGATTCAATGTAGAAGTCTAAATCTTTTCTATAATCTATTGCTCTCTGAAGTGCAACATATGAATGAGATTGAACCTCATCTTTTGTACCATAGTTTCCAAATGCTTTTGCAAAAGCAATAGTTCGTTTTTCTAAATCGTTATTGTCTTCCATACTCTTCATTACAAAGCCATCTGGGAGAGCAGGATAGGAAAAATCCCTATCAAGAGAGATTACAGAAGTGGTTTCAGTTGCTTTCTCATGTTTAACATATTCCCTCTTCTTTGCAATCTTTTCTAATGCTTTATCTTCGTCTAGGATTCTTAATTTCAGAACATACTTATCTTCTTCTTCAAGCATAAGATTCTCTTCTGCAAAAATAAACATCTCTTTCAAAAGAGAAACATCACTTACGTCTTTATCTAATTGAAAGAAAGCTTCCCCTCTGCTTGTCCCTTCTGCATTAACAATCGCTATTATTTCTCCTCCCTCATTTTCCCAGATTCCAACAGTTTTCTCCCAATCCTTTAGAGTTAATCCAAACATATCACGAATAAAATAGAATGCATAATTCCATCTTTCAATCATCCAGTTGTATGGCTCATCTAATTTAGTATAAGACTGGATAAGAAAATCTCTTATCCTCATAAAATCTTCAGCATGTTTGTAATTTCTAAACTGGAATCCCATGAGCATGAAAAAAATATCGAGATTTAAACTTATCTTCGATTATCGCATTTCAGGATTGTCTAGCAACTCTGAAAATTAGATAGAAAGAAGGATAGATTCGGTTTATACGATTAATTTCTTTTTCATTACAATGTTGTAAACCAGAGCCCCTAAAGGAAGAACAACTACTAGAGAGAATAAAGCATAGAGCTTATTACGTCCATAAATGTTCCAAGTAGGTTCGGATAACGGATAAAGATCTAAATCCCCCAAATCCCCCAAGCCACCAACAAGATAAGCACCTGTTCCATCCCAATCTGACCAAAAATTACCTCTTAAAGTATCATTGTTATACCAAGTATTATTATATCCAATGCTAAAAGCCTGGGATCCTTCTGTGCTTGGAATCCAAGGACTATATGGGCCGGAATTATCAATAATCGTGTTTTCATAAGCAAAATTACAACTTCCAAATATGCAAATCCCATAGTCAAGATTTTCCATAACAAGGTTATGAATGATTTTACCAAAATACGAAATTGCTACAACAATCCCGTTTTTATTTTCATTACATTGGTTATCTTTTATCAAAAAACCTGATGAGTGATATAAGAAAATTCCCGCGTATCCAAAAGGAAAAGCTCTGGATATTTCATTATTGAATTGACCATTATAATTGCATTCATTATTAATGATTGAAACATTATTAGAATTATAATCAAAAAAGATACCATATTCACTATTATAACTTGATGTACATTTTTCTATGTTAATGAATGAACTATTCATTACGTCAATCCCTGTAGTTGTATAAGAGAGATCTTGATTAAGGATTGTCACTTCATTGCAATTCACTAATATAATCTGCCCATGTTTTTCTCTTTTGATTTTGTAATTGTTCAAGTTTGTATAATAACCCAATTTCTTTCCATTTACTTTGTTATTTTCGACAATTATTGGTATTTCTTCTAAAATAATTCGGTAACCTGTTTCATTAATAACTCCTATAGAATAAGTATAGAAAGGATTGCACTTGAAACCACATCTAATGAAAGAGTTATCTTTTAAGATTAAAGAACTAACTCTGTAATATAATCTGAAATTCTTAAAATTAAAAGCTAAGCCACAACTGCAATTATCCAAAGTGTTACTAATAAATTCCAAATTGTCTGAACCCTCACTATAAATGCCATTCCAACTATTCTTGAAATTATTATTTTCAATTAAGAAATTATCACAATATTTAAGGTATAAACAGTTCAAAGTATCTGAAATTTCTATATTCCTGATGGATCCATTTGTACAATTTATCAGAATCAATTGCCCAAATTCATCTCCATCCAAGTTAATGTATGATTGATTTAAAAAGAAACCAAGTTCTTTACCATTGATAAAATTGTTATCTAGTGTATAGTTTAGATAATCCTCTAAACTATTTTCACTTATCTCCACTCCTCCAAACACTAATTGATTGTTTTTTATCGAGTTATTGAAACACGTTTGAAATTTGATATTGCTGTACAGGAGTTGATTGTTTTTAAACAAAAGATGGAAACAATAACTGAACCTCAACTCATCATGAATGAACTCATTATTCTCAAAAGTAGTTGAATTACAGGCAGAAAAGTAAGATCTATATTCTGAATTTTTGAAGACATTTTCTCTTATGACTGCACTATCATCAAGATAACTCCAAGATTCCATTGATTGGTAATTACTGTCTAGAGTATTGTTTAGGATAGTTGTGTTGATACTATAACGAAGTGATAAACCAATACCATTATTGATGATCATATTTTGTTTTATTGTTGAATTAGCTTCATAAACTCTTATACCTACACGATTATCAGATACATTATTCTCTTCGATTAAGACGAAATTTCTACTAATAATTCCTGTATTACAATTCTCAATTCTGTTTCCTTTTACAACCCCATCTCTACAACTGATCCCAGTTCCAGCATCATTACCGATTATCGTGTTTCCCACAACAACACCACTAGAACAGCGAATACCATTATTATAATAAACAACACCAACGCAAGTGTTGCTCTCTATTATACTTGTATTAAATCCAATATCTTGAGTGTAAATTGCCCAAGTAGCATTTATAATATGACAATTTCGAATAACGAAATGTTTAGTTGTATTCCGAATTTCAATTCCATAGACTGGGAATCCATAATTTGATTCTATATCAGTTAAATCAATACTATAGTTTTCGATAATATAGGGATCAGATTCTGAACCCATACCAGGAAAATCATAATCTTCATAAAAATCTGCATCTTCCAATATCTTAATTGGATCATGAGGTGTCAAATCAAATCTAATATAATCAGGATTTTTTACTTGAATTGGTAATTTCATATTTTCTGGTTTAATTGTTATAAATGTCGCAAGAAACAGTGATATTATTAGAATTATTGAAAAATCTATCATTATTTTTTTTGCTGATTGAACCATTCAGTTCACCATTGACAAACTGTCATAGTACACACTTTTCTCTTAAAAACATTGTGAGAAAAATCAAAACGAACTTAAATCGTCGAATTTAAAAGCGAGTAAAAGCGTAGAGCTTAGTGCAGTATAGGATACTAATCCAAAACAAAGTGTGAAGGTTTATAGGAATTCTTTTTTCAGTTCTGGAACAGGTCTTTCGAATTTACTACTATACTAAATACTGCAACAAAAGTGAATACTCATGTCAAAAGACAGGGCTGCAAGAAGCTCTCAAAATTTCAAATCATCAAAAAGTTCGTCACAAAATAAAAGATCTAAAACAAAATCAGATTTTAAATCAAGAGACAAACCCAAATTTAAATCAGGTGCTAGACCAAGCAACCGTTCTAGAGATAGGGGAGAGGTTCGATCAAGAGGACGTCCTTCTAATCGTTCTAGAAGGAAACCAAATTATCGGTCTTCTAATAGATCATCCAACAGATATGACGATAGAAACAGAAGGCATTCAGAGAGAGGAACAATAGAACTTCACACTACAATCTGTAGTGAGTGTAAAAAAGAAACTAAAGTTCCTTTCAAACCAACAGGAGTTAAACCAGTATACTGTAGAGAGTGTTATCAAAAACATAAACCTCAAGAGGGTTTTAAAAACTTAAGAGGTCCTTCCAGTCGGTCTGGAAGTAGACCAAATTATCGATC
>JAGLTP010000302.1 GCA_023135215.1 Candidatus Heimdallarchaeota archaeon | reverse complement strand
ATGGCTTTCAATGCAAGAAGACTGTTTTCTATTGATTTCATTTTACCTTCTGAAGCTAGAGGTTTACGAATTTCACTTTGCAATCTGGCAAGTTCCCCAATGTAGATTTCTTGTCCTTTTGAGTCCTCTATAATGAGATTGTTTAACCAGCTTTTATCTGATGACATTCCTTGCCAACCAGGATTTGGTGTTCCAATTACAGAAGGAATTCTATACTGTAAATCTCCACAAGTCAACTTGATAGTACTTGTTCCTAAATCTATTCCAACAGCGTTTGTCATGGGAGCAATAGGCATTCTTTTTTCACCACACTAACTACCAGAAGTTTTGGTTATTTAAACTGTTTGTCATTTCAGCTATCCGTCATTTTGTTTATAAACTTAAGAAAAAGAAAAACTTCTGAAATTTATATTGAAAAACTGACATTTTTAGTGAAAATTTCATTTCAATTATTGAAATTTTAGCTTAAAACCCGAGGTGATAAAGTACAGATACCGTTCCAATAATTTGTTTAAGAAAACATTGAAAATAACGTTTATAGCCCTCTAGGCGTTAGTATTCTTAAGATGTAATGCATTTTGGGCAAAAGTATATAAATGCATATGCCATCATACACACGCATGGTTAAACCCTAGGTGATTCCTATGGGCGTATTTGAGCAGAAAATGGACGAACTAGAGGTGAGGGCCACGATTGACCGTGTCCTACGGCAATCTGCTAACCTATTTACGATAAGTAATGGAAAGAGAGTTCGTTTGAACGAAGCTATACGTATCAGGGAGTTTTCCACTGTTTTGGGATTAATTATTGCATACAGCGCAGGTTCTTTCTTGAGTATTGATCGATTCCGTGCTGAAGGAATCCACCCAGTCAGATATAAAAGAATCATTAATCGATTAAATTGCTATAGTGGGCAAGTTAGTAGTGCCCTTATTCTTGAGTTACTTAGACTACGGGATGAAACGAAACTGAGCAAATATGATTTGATACAACAAGTTCAAGAAAAGTATTTCAACCACAAACCAGTGGGAACAAGAGATATAACAGAATCTCTAAACAGGATGCTTCGTAAAACAATGGATGATTTCTTCTGGTTCGAAGATAGGTACTTCAGAAGGAGCGACTTCGAATTCCGATTGGTGGAAGTTCCGCGGAATACTCCGTACGAACTGGCGAAGATTAGTTTGGATAATGTAATTCAATTCTAATTATTTTCTTTTTACAACTTGACATTAGCATTAAATTTTCTATTTTTTCACATAAAAATGGAAAAATGAGATGGGTGATTATTTTTACTCATTTCAACTGTCTTGAACTATCTCGATTCTTTGTTCAACTACAAGTTGGGTTAGTTTTTGAATAGGTCTGACTATTAGATAGACAGAATCTGGTCGTTTATCCGCTGTCAACCTATTATTATCATCAAAGTACTCATCTCTTTTGGGAGAATTCAAAATTTCAACTAAGTCATTTCTAGCATTCAAACAACTGCCTGTCAAAACACGATTTGCAGCTTTATCGCTTTGTATAGCTCCTTCATCAACCATCTTTTGGATAATTTCTCGTTTATCAATCCTTTCATTTTCAGCTAAATCTGATTTATTGATGAACGCTACCACAGGCACTTTTTTACCAAATTTCTCTCCAATTTGATTTTTGGCTTCTTTGATTATTTCTTCATTCATTTGTTTAGCGATATTTTCAAAATTCAAAAATAGTATAACTCCATCAACTCCCTTCATGACTATGTCTCTTTGTACTTTATGTCTTTCTTCTCCCGGAATTGTCCATAATTGATATCTTAATCTATCAAACTTCTTTCCTTTGAAGGGAGGGGTTTGAAAAACACCTTGGTCAAAAAACACTGTTCTTCCAGAATCATCTTGAATTTTTGTTAAAGAGGAAACGATAGTATCTGGATTTTCCATCCTTCTAAGTGCGTTAAAAACGGTTAACATGCTAGTTTTACCACTTAAAGGTGGTCCAAAAAGAACTATTTTCATAGTAGGTTTTCCTTCTCTATCGACAGAGAAAATATCAGTAAGCTCTAACTGGCTCATAACAAATAATTCTTTACAACAATATTTAAAAGATTCCGAAGTTCCCTTAAAATTGAAAAAATAAAGAAGGTAAAACCTTCCAGAAATTAATTCTTAATTCTTCTTCTGATTACAGGAATTGCTAGAACAGAAATTAGCACTAAGGCACCATAGAAAAATGGAGAGAAAATGCCATTTGTTGGAGATGGAGTTGTCCCTTCAATCATGAAATCATCAGAATTAACTGATAAAACTGTTCTTCCAGCATAAGAAACTCTAACAGCTACATAGTACTCTCCATAGTAATCTCCCATTTCAATTAGCACACTTTCCCATCTATTTGCAGAAGGGATATAATACATATTATATGTTTCAACAACCGTTCCTTCATTATCATAGACTATTACTCTTGCTTCTGCATTTTCCGAGAAAGTTGTCCAACCCCCAAGTTGTGTATAAGAAGCATTTCCATAAACACGGAAACTTATCACACTTTCTTGATTAACCGTTGGTTTCTCTACAATTAGAACATGCTCCACATTGAGAAGACCCAAGTCTT
>JAGLTP010000301.1 GCA_023135215.1 Candidatus Heimdallarchaeota archaeon | reverse complement strand
GACCATGTTATAACACATCCAGCCCATTTAGGACATCTTGCAACGATTAAATGACCTTGACCACCCATGTTTGTAGAGATTATTCTGTCGTTATCTATGGTAATGACTGAGAACCTTAAATCTCCACCAAAATCAATACTTGGATTCTGTGTTTTCAATGCGTTGAATGGTATTAGGGGGTCTACAGCCCAATCGCCATAGTTATAATAGATTTTTTGATCATCTCCAACTAACCAACATACACCAATTGTTCCTTCTTGTGCTAAAATTGCAACATCATCTTGAAAGCTCATACTATTACACCTTTCTGTCTACATGCTTTTATCTATTAGCTATTATATATTTTTCTAGAGGCAATTTCATTTTTTATTTTCTTGTTTATATTGGGTAGTTTAGTAATATATTTGAAGGGGATTAACTCATTGTTATTTAACTATGACAGAAGATGATAGTAGTTCCAGAAAACGACGAATCCTTCGATTCATAAGAGATTTAGATCTAAGATATATTAGAGGTTCTATTGATAGACGAACATATCAGACTCTAAAAAGCAAATATCAAGAGATGCTAACGAGTCTTCCTCAAACTCTACGAATTTCACAAGAAGTTAAACTAATTGAAGAAACAAAAGAAACCCTCCCTGAACTAGAATCTGATATTCAGCAGATTGAAAGCGGAAAGGAAATTGTAACTCCAGCACCTCAACCAACAATTATTATCGAGATTCCATCTATAGAGTTACCATCTATTCCTGCAATTGAGATAGAAGAGCTGAAGATTCGATATGTTATGCATATGGCAATAAAGGCAGCCACAAAAACCTTTGAAGAAGAGATGGATTTGGAACAAGATATTATTATAGGCAGAGTAAGCGATCAAGATTACGTTGTAGCAAAAAATGATATAGAAAGAAAACAGCATAAAATATTCCAACACTTTTACAAATTATCAGAGCTACTATTCTCTGTTTGCAGAGATCATTTGTATAAGAACACTCACAATAATTTTCTACTCTTCAATAATGAAGTAAGTGAAAATATTAATCGATTAAGAAGAATGGAAACAGATAAGAAAGAACTGAAAGGGATTATTTATGATATTAATGATAGAGTTCTTAGACATCGACCTATCCTCAAAAAAGCAGCTCAAGATACACTCGATTGGAAGGTTTCAATCCAACAGGAAAAAGAGCGTTTTAAACAGTTCTATGATGTCAATGAGAGTACTTTAAATCAAAATCAGAAGGATGAATTAGAAAGGAAAATTAAACAATTAGTCATCTATGAGGAACTGCTTGATGATGATATCAATGATTATGCAAAAGACTTAGATGCAATGAATGAAATTTATGGAGAACACTTACGTTATCAAGAAATAATAACTCCCTACTTCAAAGACTTAACACTTGAAGCTGAAGATAGGATCCAAAGCTATAGCGAATTAATGAGTTCCTTAGGTGAAAGAACAAAAATCTCTGTTTCTTCAAATTTCGCAAGCAGAGACATTAATTATCAGCTTTTATCTGAACTAAAATCACTTTGGCGATATACAGGAAAACCTGTTCTTGATGAACAGAATGATTTAGTAGGATTTCTTGTAGGACCAGGACAATTGGATGAGCAATTTGGAATAATAATAAAGCAACAACAAGAAATTTCTCTTTCAATGGCAAGACGAATATATGATAATATTCTGTCTGATGGAAAAGATAAACAAGAAGATTTACCTGAAGAAGAAAAGAAAGAA
>JAGLTP010000300.1 GCA_023135215.1 Candidatus Heimdallarchaeota archaeon | reverse complement strand
TAGAATTTGAAGTTACTTTCAGACCGTATGATGAACCTATAGATCAAAGTCCTCAAGAATTAGCAGGATTAATTAAACAGGAGGAAGAGTTTGAGGAGTGTATCGTAACATATGGGAATTCTTATTTCAAAGAATTAGACACATCATCAATTTGGTTCAGTTCCTATATGACTCCAAGCATAAATTATTCGGAATATTCTGGAATACAAGTATTTCAACCCTACTTTTCTCCAATTATTGTGGGACAAGAATCTATAGATTCAGTTATTGGAGATAGAATAAATCTTGTAGCTGGAGAAGTTGATTTACAAAATGATGGTGTTTTGCTCTCTATTGAAAAATATAAGGATCTAGGGATTCAGATTAACGAAACATTACCCTTTACTTTTGGTGTTAACAGAACAGAATATACTAAAATAGATTTTAATGAAGTGAATTTAATCTCTTTCGAATTAAATCTTACAGTTAAGGGATTTTACAGATCAGGATTAATGATTAACGATGATGATATGCTTATTAGCAGCCATAATTTCAACGAAAGCATTATTGGTAATCTTACAAATTATAAGATGTTTCAACTTCCTACAAAGCTTAATCTTGATGAATTCCCACTTAATGATATTCAAGGCTTCAATGAAGCCATAGATGTAACCTTAGTTAGAATAGAACAGAAATTTCCTTTAGAAGGGAGTAATTTAATATCTGGGGCACTTTGGGGTTATCAAGGTATTATTATTTTCATGCAAATAATTGATACTGTTTTGTATATTCCTGCGATTGTATTATCAATCATCCTCATCAATCTGGGAGCGGAATTAGCTTTACAAGAAAGGAAATTTGAAATATCTGTCTTAAAAGCTCAAGGAGCGTCTCCTAAGCAAATAAGAAGAATGATCCTCTCTGAAGTATTTATAATTGCAATAATAGGTGAAATCATAGGGATTTTCTTAGGGATTTTGGGAGCTGCAACGGTATTATCTACATACCGTTTTATGGCAATTGATTTTCCATCTCTTGCCAATGCTTTGACATTTCTGAACATCAAACCTTGGAGTATAATAACTACGGTTATTGTCACGTTTGGAATTCTGTTCATAACAACAATTAAGAAAACTAATGCATTCATAAGACAAGAAGTAGCAACTGCTAAAACTATAGAAAAAGAGAAGAAGGGATGGTTTAAGAGAATTTATGGGGATGTAATATTCTTTATGTTAGGTTTAGTTGGTGTTTTATTAACAGTCATATCTGATATAAACCCTGACGTCAGATTCAGTTTTGTAATAGATTTGTTGCAAGCTTTTACTCCTCTATTACTCTGGTATGGGGCAGCAGGTGTTGTCAGCAGATTATCAACTAAAGTACCGGAAAAACTAGATAAAATACTAGTGAAATTATTCAAGGATATTGGAAGTCTATTGAAAGGAAGTCTTTCTCGAAGACATCAGAATTTTCCAAGAATGACAGTCTTGTTGTGTTTATCTGTTTCACTATGTATTTTTTCAGCAATACAAGGTGAAACTAGCGCAGCTGAGATTCCCCGTCATGCAGATACATTCATAGGTGGAGACATGAAAATAGATGTTCTGGGCACGTTTGATGATATCTCTCCTTCCAATTTCACAGGTTACGAAGAGAAGATAGATTCAGTAACACCAATCTATTACACTATGTTTAGATCAGGTCCGAGATGGATTAGTTGTTTTGGAGTAGATTTAGAAAAGTATGGTGAAGAAGCTATCTGGCATCGAGATTCTATTGAGGATTATCCAAATTGGAAAGAAGGATTAGAAGTATTAAGAAACAATCCAACTCAAAATGTTGGTGTAGGTATATCAACTGCAAGATCTTTAGAAATTGATATAAATCCTTCTTTCAATTTTACAATCTATAATCAAACAAAATACACATTAAACGCTGCGATTGTTATTGATCATGCTCCTGGAATAATAATGGATCTAGGTGGTATGAGTTTCTTTGATTTTGATGATTTTAATGGAGCAGCAGATTATTTCATGCTTGTTGATAAGCAATTCGTTGATACATATGCCCCATTAACGAATATCCTTGTTAGGGCTATAATTAACTTAAAACCAGGAGTTGATCCAATAGAAGAGAACTTGTCGTTTAAGTTAAATTCCGAATTTGATTGGATAGTTGATGCAAAATCATATGAAGAAGAAATAGAAGAAGCAAGAGCTAGAGAGGGATTGAGTTTTGGTTTCCCAGGATTATTAACAATTAATTTCATTATTGCATTGGTTGGTATAGTTATCGGTGTGTCCATTTTTATGTTTATGATAATTAATCAACGAAAGAAGGAGTTTGCAATTTTAATTGCTGAAGGAGCTTCTCGAACACAATTGATCAAATTGGTACTGACGGAAGTTATATCTATGGCAATATTTGCAACTCTATTCGGAACATTTATTGGTTTCCTATTAGGTTACCAGTTCAATGGTTTCTTTGGAATTTTCAGTGTGACGACTTTCAATAGATTGTTAGTCTTTCCACCTATTCCACTAATAGCTACAGTACTAGGAGCATTTGGTGTAGTTATATTATCAACATTGATTCCTGCAAGTATAGCTGCAAGAACAAATGTTGTTGAGGAGATGAGAACAGTTTAGGTGAAGAAGATGTATGAAGTAAGTTCAAAAATTAAAATAGAACCTCTCCCTGAAGGGATGACTCTTCAAGCAATTGATATCTATCACGTATATGGTCTAGAACATCAAAACAAAATTGTTGCTCTGCGTGGTGTAAGTTTTGATATAAACAAAGGAGAGATACTTGGAATCATCGGTCCAAGTGGTTCTGGTAAATCTACTTTATTACTCTCCTTAGGGGGGATGTTAAAACCTACCGCTGGTCAAGTGATCTATGAAGATGGTACAGACATATCCAAACTTCCTGAGGAAAAACAATTTCAGTTTAGGAGAAATAACATCGGTTATGTATTTCAAGAACAGAATCTTATCCCATATTTAACAGCGGAGAAGAATATTGAGATGCCTATGAGGTTGGTTAATAAATCCTTTGCAGAGAGAAAAGCGAGAGTTAAAGAATTAATGGAAAGGTTAGGGATCTGGCATAGAAGAACTCATACTCCAAAGAAAATATCTGGAGGAGAACAGCAAAGAGTTGCTATAGCTAGAGCTCTAGCAAATAATCCAAAGCTGATTTTCGCAGATGAACCTACAGGTAATGTCGACTCTGAAACTTCCACACAAATACTTGATCTTTTCAAGGAACTAACACAAGAAATGGATACATCTTATCTAATATGTTCACATGATCCTATTGTGGGAGAGTTTACCGATAGAACATTGGAAATAAGAGATGGAATTCTGATTGGAGAACATCTCCGAGGCATTGATCTTACAGATTTAGATAGTTCTAGGTTACTAGTAATAGATAATCAGAATAGAATTACTCTGCCTGAGAAAGCAATTTTAGAACTACAAGGTGTACTCCTATACACATGGGAAATGACAAATGATGGAATTCTGCTTAAACCTTTAGGTACTGTTGATAAGAAAAAGGAAAGAAAAATCAAGTTTTGTACAACTTGTGGAGCAGAAATTCCACCTGATACTTATTCGTGTCCCAGATGTGGAGTAAAACTTACAAGGGTAGTTCGTTAAGAACTCATCCCTTCCTTAACATTTTTTAATGAATAAAAGATGCCCACCTACAATGAAAATTTACCTTGCTAGACACGGAGAAACGGAGTACAATCGCAAAAGGCTCATTATGGGGCAATTGGATATACCTTTGAATGAAAAAGGCGTTAAACAAGCGGAAAAGCTTGCTAAATCGCTAAAAGATAAGAGAATTACTGCGATTTACAGTTCTGACCTAAGTCGAGCTTATAAAACTGCAGAAATAATAAGTGAAGAATTAAAACTTCCGGTTACTGGCGTTACAGAATTTAAAGAACATACCTTAGGAAAGTTAGATGGAACAGATTGGACGGAAGAATATGAAGTAATGACCTTAGACGAATTTGAGAAAGTGATGATGAAGGAAGGTGCAGAGGAATTAGAAATTTTTTATGACAGAGTCTGGAACAAATTCCTACAGGTTGTTGAAAATCACCCAATAGATGAAAATCTATTGATAGTTATGCATGGAGGATGTACAAGAGTTATTATTATGAAAATCTTAAAAGCCTCAGATGATCTGTTCGCCAGTTTAAGCCAGAATAACGCTTGTTTTAACATAATTACTTATAAAGAAAAGAGACCAAGATTCAAGTTTATCATAGAAAAAATCAATGAATGTTGTCATCTTGAAGAGATTTGACAGACTACTAAAAATATATAAGACTGTTCTTCTGATTTCTTCTTAATGCATGAGAAGATTATTCCTCCAGAACATAGAATTCCTTCAAGAACTTATAGAGTAAAAATTAAAGAAACTATAAGAGAAAGACTTGCAGAAGAAGAGAACTTCTATGTTTTAGAGTTAGATGATTTTGATAAAGTCGAGTATAGACCTTATGATACGACAGAAGAGAAGAAAGATGATCTCCCTAAAATAAGATTTGTTCTTGATAAAGTGTATCTGCAGAAAATGGTGGATGACTCATCTAAATTATTGTGCTCTGTTTACATCGATTATGGTTATTTAAAAACAAACAGAGTCAAGGAATTAGTTGAAGTTAACAAGAAAAAACCTTTCCTTAGTGAGCCAAAAGGGTGGTGTATGATCCGTCTCTTTAACTCCGATTATTGTGAGATCGCTGAAATACCTATGAAACATTCTTCTGAATTCAGATTCCATCCTGTAACTGGTGCTCCTCAATTATTCTTAGGTTTGATAGAGAATCTTGAAGAAAGAAAAGAGTATCACTATAGAATTGAATGCTATGATGAAGAAGATAAGCTGATTGGTGCTTCGAGAATCAAACAATTTGTTGGAGGAGTACAAAAAACAAATAAACCAATTTTCTATGTAACTGCTTCTGATCTCCATGGTGGTTCAAAAGCTGGTTTTAAGCGTGGAAAAGTACGGTGGTTTAAAGCTAAGAATAACCCTAGATTACTAGATTTAATGGAAAATATCAACTACAAGGAATTGGAATATACTTTTGGATATGGATATCAGCTCTTTGCTACAAGTGGTGATAATATCGATAATGGGTCATACCATGAATATTGGGCGGATTTCTTTTCTTGTGGAAACATCAATTTTTCAAGAATGCCTTTGCTACCAACAATAGGTAATCATGATTATTATAATGGAGGGTGGGGAAGAGCTTCTTGGTTTGGAGGAAAGAAACGAACACAGAAACATTTCCACATGTTTGTTCAAACTCCAAGAGAAAAGGGAGGAGCATTTTATTCACATGTAGAAGGCAATGTCTTAATGATTCATCTAGACTCTGTTGGTTTGAAGTGGGGAAATGAAAGCATAACATGTGAGAGTAGACAATGGTTATGGTTGAATGAAGAGCTCAGGAAATGGAGGAATAAGCTAATCGAAACAGGGGAAGGACCTGAATACTGTATTATACATTTACATTCTGCTATATTCACAATAGGATTCTTTGGTAGAGCTAGAAACAACTCAGATGCTATAGCTCAATCATGCTTGACTCCAATCATTGATCATTATGGAATAGCTGCAACCATCTTCGGTCATGATCATATGTATCAAAGATCTAAAAGAAACAATACTTCCTATATGTGTATAGGGGTATCCGGTAAAATTCCAATCAAATATTTCAAATTCCTAAGGAATAAAGTTGATTACACAATTAATGAAGATGAAGAAGGAGAGAGAGCAAGAGGGTATGGTGTTACTTATGTTCCTCCAAAGTTAAAGGAAATGAATATACCTGAAAGAAAGGAATTTGAAGAATGGTTAATGAAAATTAAAGAGACGATTATCATTGGTGATTTACTCAAATACTACGCTTTTGAAGAAGGACAAGATTCTCCTGAGTACAAAAAAGCGATGACAAATAAAAATACTAAAACAGAATTCATTCAAAACGAGATTATCGAGAAGATGAAAACCTCTATCTGGTGGAGATATTATAACCTTAAGGGAGAATTAGTAGATCACGTCTTCATAGAACGTATAGAGATGAAAGACGGACTAACAGAATCAATTTCCTGTCCTGGACCACATATTAGATAAAAGGGAAAAAGGGAAAAAAAAGAAAAAAAGAAGAAAGTAATAGGGTTATTTTGCTGGTTTGAGTGATGCTCCACAGCCTATGCAGAATGAAGAGTCGGAGGGGTTGTCTTCTCTCTCACAGAAGGGGCATTTGATGAGTGTTGGTTCTTGAGAAACAACTTCCTCCTTAACCTCTTCTTTCTTTTCTACCTCAGCAACAAGCTGGGTATGGATAGTTTGTGCAGCGGGGGATAAATCCTTCTTTACAGAAGGATCAACTTGAGTTACATCAAACAAGATACTTCTTTCTGGATCTAATCCAATTGTACCTAATCCTAGTTTGATAATCTTCCATGCATCCCTTCTAACGAAATCAGTTG
>JAGLTP010000030.1 GCA_023135215.1 Candidatus Heimdallarchaeota archaeon | reverse complement strand
CATTTCCATGTCGATCTACAAGTTCACGAACTAATACAGTTTGTTTCCACCAGGGTTTATCCTCTTGAGTATCTTCTTCTAAGACAATTTCTTCTTTGTTATTGTTTTTCTTGTACTTTGCTATAAAAATGGTTGTTATTTTGTAAAGCGCTATCGTAATCATTGTTGCAGCAAAGACGATTTGTAAAATGTCTATTTCATAGTTTTTTTCAGTTAACCATTTAGAAAGAGTAGATCCTGCAATGGCTCCAGGAACTGCAAATACGACAAACGAAAACGCAATTCTATAATCTATCCGTTTCTCTCTAACATAAGATAAAGTTCCACTCAAAGCAGTGAAAAAGATTATACCAAGTGATGTTGAAGTTGCAGTAAATGTATCAAGTTCTAAAATATCTGAATAAATAAGTAATAATAAAGGAACATTGAGTAATCCCCCTCCAATCCCAAATGTTGGAGCAATAGTTCCTACAAGTAAACCTAAAGCAAATAATGAGAATCCAATCGCAATAGAAAATTCAAAGAATACCATATTTACACCTAAATTACTGAACCTAAAGAAAAAACCCTATTTTAAAAATATAGTGTAATGTCAAAAATCATCAGAAATTATTTAAACTATGATTTTATGTTAAGATTAATGAGTTCTGAAAAGGAAACATCAATGGCAGAACATTTACTCTCCTTAATGGAGAAAAAAAATATCTGGGATTTAGATATAATTTCTTCAATTTTAAACATCGATCCTATAGCACTCTCTGACTTCATAAAGACTTTACCGATGGCTTATGGCCTTTCTATATTTAATAAAAAAATATCTGTAACTATAGAGCTTGTTAGAGATGTCGAAGAAGAGATTAAAAGTAGTTTTGTCAATTGGTATCAAAGAACAGAACCTGATGCTTATTCTCAGAAAAAATTAGCTCCTACTGATATTTTATCTGATGAGCAAAGAAAACAGATAGTTACAAATCAACAATCCAAATCAAGGGTATCGATTTATGGAGATTATTTCTTAATTGAGAAGATTATAAATCAATACCTTGAGC
>JAGLTP010000003.1 GCA_023135215.1 Candidatus Heimdallarchaeota archaeon | reverse complement strand
AAGGATCTCTTATTTCTTTTTGTCTTCCTTAGCAATCCTTTCTACAACTTCTTTGAAATTCTTTGGTTCGTCTTGTTCTTCAATTGTATATACAACTGGTCTACGTTTTCTTTCTACGTCCAAAACTCTAGCTATCTTTCCAGCTTCATATTTTTCTCTAACTTGAGATTTCTTTCCTATCCAAACATAAATCTCATCCCAAGCATCTAAAACAAAAGAATCCCCTGATTTAAGTGATTTATATTTTATCGGTATTTCTTTGGTTTCAATCTCTCCTTCAGCTTTTTGAATAATTTGAAGTAATCTGTAATCGATATCTTCCTTCTTTTCAAAATGCTTTAAGAAACCAGGAGTATCGCCTTCCTTAATCTGAAATTGTATTAAATCTCTAAATTCTTGTGGTTCATCACCCTCCATAACTGTTTTTATTAAAAGCTCTTTTTGATCTTCTTCAATTACTTTGGAAAGCCATGCACCTACAGCTCTGTCATCACAATAAGATTTGGATCCTAACCAGATCCATATATTTGTTGGAGTAATTATCAGGTATACGTCGCCATTTAGAAAAGTATAAGGTTCAGATAAGCGTTTTAGTTCTTTTCTTACTACTTGATAAACGTTCATAGTTCCTAATATGTTTTTGTGTCAATAAAAGATTTGTGTAAATAGCAACCAGGGGAGAATTTTACTATTGATAATCTCGCAAAGTTTTAATAGTTTTTCAAATATAGAAATCTTATGAGTTCTATTGGCAGCGAAGATGTTGAACTTGCAGATGAACCTATATGGAAGCAAATTATGGAGAAAATCAAACCTTTTCTCACTCGTGAAGATATTATGAATATGGATCTTGACAGTTTTTCTGCATTAATTAGGAGATTACAAGCAATAGACGCTCTCACAGAGCAAGAACTATCATATGCAAAGAAAAATAGAGATTTAATTCTCATTAGAATGGGACTCCTGCATAATATTCCTGATTTAACAGAAGCAGATTTGGAACTAGGATTAGAACAACTTGCTGTAAGATTAGCAACCCTTTACTTCAGTAATAAACAAGTTTCGTCTTTAGATGAAGCAGAAAAAATGGTATTAGAAATGATTAGACAAGGTTTCTCCACAGGAGTTACTGTAAGTCTCAACCCAGAAGAAGAAATCTTAAAACTAAGAGAGAAGCTGAACTATTTCACAAAAATTACTCTTGAAAATGCTCCTGAAATAGCTGGTTTGCTTACAAAAACAAAAGATAGCTTGATGAACATTGGAATTTCTGGTTCTGTATTTTACAGTATAGATAAATTTTGTCAAACACTAAAAAGGACTTTAGAGGATGATCTTCCTACTAAAGCTGAAATAATGGAAGCAACTTATGATTGGCAAACTAAGATTTTGAAGTGATCTAGATGGAAGAAACTCCAGAGATAGCTGATATTCCTCAGATAGAAAAAACAAGTGAAGTAGCAGGAAAAGATGAAACTTCAACAGCTCAAAAAATAGAACAACAAATTTCAGATTCATTTCAAACAGTATCTCGAAAACTAAAAGAAACTGTAAATATTGAGCTTTTTCTACCTGATATCCAAGATTGGATTTTCGAAAGAATAAAAACAGGAACTACTCTTATTATTGGAGATAAGATTGGAGCATTTGCTGAGAAAATAGCTAAGGTCACTCCTGAAGTTGTAGCACGTGAATCCTCATCTTCCTATGTTAGCCCAAAAACAGAAGTAAAAGATGCAGAAATCCTTCGAAAACTAGATATGAAACCTTTCAAAATCGATAAGTTTGAATCCCTAGACGGAGTTTTTTACAACATTATTGTTATCTTTACTCTAAGAAGACTGTCACAAGAACAAACAAATGTATTTCTCAACAAATGTAAAAGATTATTAGCTAAAGATGGACAATTGATAGTTGTTGGTGAGTTCTATCCAAAATCTGTTCTCCTTTATCCTATAACGGCATTTAAGGAAGGCGTTAAGACCATAAATAGCAAAATTTTGAAAAGACGAGTAGTTCGGCCTTTAGTTAATTTTGATAAAACTGTTAAGCAACTTGAACTAAAATTCTATGATGTAAAGTATGATGCAGGTGGTAGAATCAGAACATACGTTCTAACAAAAAGATGGGGAGCTTTGTTAAGCTAATTATTCTTTTCATTTTTTCCCCATTTGATTTGTTCATCTGTTAAAGAACCTACGGGATATTTTTCCCAATTATCCGAGATTTTCTTAG
>JAGLTP010000299.1 GCA_023135215.1 Candidatus Heimdallarchaeota archaeon | reverse complement strand
GTACGAATGGATTACTATTTACTTGTAATATTGTTTTGTGCAGGAATTGTAATTCTTGGAATAAGATTCTTGGTTAAGAGATACAGAAATAGAAAAGAAAAAGGAGGTCTATTAGTAGATCAGCGCACACAAGAAAACTAAAAAATAGCTAATATTAAGAGTTAAACAATCAAATAAAATTAGAGGATGTTGAAATGCTTGGCTGCAACGAATGCAAATACTAAAAGGAGTTGGAAAAGGATTTTTCAATCAGTAGATGATATTTTCATCATTATAGGCATTCTACTCAACGGTTTCAGTCTAATTTTTAGTTTTGTTAATGGTCATTTAATAGCGGGAATTATACTCTTAGTATGTGAAATAATATTAATTGGAATATATATAATGAAGATGATATAAAATAAAACTAGTCTTCCTCTTGATCAGATGAGAATCTGTCTATAATGTATTGACTAAGAAATTCAAATGCTTTCTCTATATTCAAACCTGTTTTTGCAGATGTCTCAAGAAAGAAATTTTCTATTGAATGCTCTTTGGTTTTTTCATTCAATTTTTCAACAAATTCCTTTGCCTCTTTAATCGTTACCTCTCTCTCGTCTTTTAAATCGGTTTTATTTGCTAAGATAATAACAGGAACAACCCCTCTACCACTGCATTGGTATAATTCCTCTATCCAGCTTGTTAAATTCTGAAATGTCTCCTTGCGAGTAATATCAAAAACAGCTAAGGAACCAAAACATCCCTTGTAAAATCTTGGACGAACGTTTTTAAACATTGGTTGCCCCGCAAGATCCCAAATTTGATACTTTACACTATAATCATCAATATTGCGAGTAGTGGCAGCAAAATCTGCTCCCAATGTTGCTAAGTGTTCGCGTTGAAAGCCTTTACCCAGATATCTTTGGCGGATAGAAGTTTTCCCCACTGCAGCGTCACCAATCAGAACTAGTTTAACCATGTAGGAACTAGTTTTAAGAGAAGTTGATTCCTTATCATCTGTGGTTGATGAATCATCCTTCATCTTATGGTGTTTATCTATATTCTCTTCAAAAAGGACAGGCCCCTCTGCATCCTTTTTGGTTTTGCTTTGAGGTTGCTTCTTCTTAGCCATTTTATCTAATTTAATATTTTAACTTTGAATATATAAAACATATGGAGACTTATTACTAAAAAGGACATCAGTCCTTTATTGGAGGCAATCTGTGTATGATAAGGTAATTTTTGGCTAACTTACCAAGCTCCTCTGCTTCAGGAATAGACATATGGTAAGTAGATCCCTTAACTTCATTTGTGCCTTCAATAAGAGCAAAATCGACACCGTTGATGTAAGTTTTAAGATTTTCAAAAAATCCTGTGTCCCCAGTGTAAAGAACTCTTTCCTCTTCCTTAGTAAGAATAAACCCTAAAGTAGGAATGTCAGGCAATTCTCCTCCTCCAATAATCGAACCACGATGCTGAACTGCAAAAGGCGTGACTTTTACTGAATCCAACACTATTTCTGAATCAATCTCAATAATATCAAGCAGAAAAGGAATTGAATCCGTGTAGCTATCACGAAAAGTCTTTATTATTCCCTGGAGCTCAACAACATTCCTAGGGCAAATCAAGGTTAGTTTATCCTTTCTATTTATCATTCTGAAAAAGGAAAGCAGAGAAAATAGTCCCCCTACATGATCAAAATGACCATGAGTGATAAGCACTGCTCGGATATTTTCGAAATATTTACGAGGTAAATCCAAAAAATCACGTAGGATACCGTCACCTACATCAATGAGAAGGTTATTGTCAGTTACAATTTCATTGACAAGAATCTGTGTAGCTAAACCAGCATAAGAGCAAAGAACTTTAACGCGAAGATGAGTACCAATCCAATCCCAGGAAACAGAAGTCATAAAGGTCAGAAAAAGGGAAAAAAGAGTAAAATAAATACTTTGCGAATAGAAAAAGAAAAGGAAGAAAAACTAAACAGCTTAAATCTTAAATATTTGAAAGTCATAGTACAGCTATTATGAAATTACAAGAGTTCAAGGATACAAAGGAAGGCAAAATAGCAAATGGTCTGACAGTAACAGTAGGAATATTATTCGTAGGGTATGCAGTTGTTGCTTTTATTGGCGCAACTTTGCTTAGAGAACTGATAGGAATGGGAATAATATTTACAATTGGTTTTGTAGCAGTACTGTATTTTCTTCTTCTGCCAAAAGAAAAAGACATTTCAAAGAGAGTTATCTATATTGTTGCAAGTATTATTTGCGTTTGTTCGATAATAATCACGATTGTGTATGCGTTTATAGGTTCTGGGGATAGTCGGTATTTTCCATTAATAACTCTTCCAGTAGCAATAATAGGAATACTAGGGACAGTGTTTACTATTCTAGCAATAAGAGAATTAAAGAAAAAAGAATGAAGATAAGAAAAATTAACTTCTAAAAAATAGAAAGGCTTATTACTATTCTAAAGAAAAAAAGAATACAAGAAAAACAAGAGAAAAACCTCAAGCGGAGTTAGCAAAGCGGCCATGCGGGAGTCTGCAAAACTCTTGACGGGTGTTCAAATCACCCACTCCGCTCCAAACTTTGTTTTATTCTACGAAACTTTTATTACTATCTTCTCCTTTTTTTCATTGTTAGATGTGTGTTATTGTGTTTGATAAATTACGAGAAAAAACAGATAAAACACTGCAGATTTGGTATATAATTAGTTCTGTGGCATTAGTTCTAAGTTTCGTTGGCTCCATACTCTTTCTTTTCTTTCATTTGTTAATGTACCTGGTAGGTCATGGTGGTGAAATTATCTGGCCTTTAGTTCTTGCAATTGTTTCGCTTTCCATTTTCTTATTTTCTCTCATTTTCTTCATTCTAACCAATAAAATAAGAAAGGAAAGGATCAGAGAGATTAAATAAAAAGGAAAGGAACGCATTTGTTGTTTCTTTGATGAAGAATCTATCTCCCCCTACTTTTTATTCTACCCATTTTAATCCTATCTTTTTCAGGATAACATCTTACTTTTGCTGCTTCTAAAACTGCTATAGGATTTTCTGGAGAACAATTACATACTCTCTCCTTAAAAGAGGGACATCTTATTTCTCCTGTCATTATCCCCCCAGCAGAAACCTCATTACAACCTGCATTCCAAATGCATTCTTTAATTTCACACTTTCTGAATGGAACCCCAAATTGATTAATGAAAACAGTTTCTTCTTCATAACTCATTTTCATTGAAGTACTATCAAAAGTTAAGCTAATAAAAAAGAATGTATTTTCCGGTTTATACCACATTAAAGATATTTCTCGTTTTTATGTTTTAACTCGCTTTTTTGTTGGGTTTAAATACTTTTGTTTAACAAAACGGAAAATGGTTGCAAGAGAAGAAGAATTTTCTGAATATATTTTGGATTACCTTATTGCAGAGACAAGAAATTCTTATTATGGGATAATATCCAAAATACTTTCAGAGCCTATATGGATTCCCAAAAACGCAGTTGGGTCTGATTTCAGGATAAAAGAATGGTATATAGGGAAATTGAGAGAAGAAAAAAAACCTAAAAAACCATCAGAAAAAAAGATGAAGCAGGTCAAACTAACCAATTTCATAACAATGTTTTGACAAGGATTTTTATAGGCAAATATTTTCTCTAGTCATCAACTAGGTTAGAAAGAATGCCAACTGAATTAATAGAAAAAGGTCTAGCGGAAATAAAACAAGATGAGATAGGTTCAGCTATAATCACCTTCAAGAAAGTTGTTAAACTCTTTCCAAAACACGCTCTTGGTCATTTTTATCTAGCAAATCTTTATTCAATAAAAGACGAAAAAAATAGTGCTGTAGAGTCTTTTGCAAATGCATGGGAATATAGTAACAATCTTCAAGGACATTTCAAGAACATCCCAAGTCAAACTCTTTTTATTTTATTATCAATGGATCCACCACCAAAAGATGATTTAGGAACGTGGGTAGAAAGAGCTAAAGAGTTCTATGAAGAATATCCATTAAAAGAAAAACTAATGATAGAGTTTGCACAACGAATCATAAGTCCTTAGCAAAAGTATCTTTATCTTTTGTCTGTTTTAAAAAGTATAATTTTTGTTAAATACTAGTGTTTAATAATTTTTCGAGCAATAGTAGAACTATCAAAGAATTTCTGCACTTGCTTATAGTATAAAGGAGAGAAGCGAATGATTGATAATAAAACCATGGAAAAAACTACTCTCGGTGGTGGTTGTTTTTGGTGTCTCGAAGCAGTGTTTGCCGATTTGAAAGGGATTGAAAAAATTGAATCTGGTTATTCTGGGGGCCAACAAGATAATCCAGCATATGAACAGGTTTGTACTGGTTCAACTGGTCATGCAGAAGTCGTACAGATTACTTTTGATCCTATTCTAATATCCTTCCAAGATATTTTAGCTGTCTTCTTTGATATTCATGATCCTACAACATTAAATAGACAAGGGAATGATATTGGAACACAATATAGATCGGTTATTTTCCATCACTCTGAGAGGCAGAGAGATATAGCTAACACTCTAACAAAAGAACTTGAAAAATCACAGATTTGGGAGAAACAAATTGTAACT
>JAGLTP010000298.1 GCA_023135215.1 Candidatus Heimdallarchaeota archaeon | reverse complement strand
TGAAAAAGTGTTAACAGAAAATAAAGTCATATATATTAAAAGAACTCTAAGTAATTTCTTTCTGGGATACAAAAAACTAATTTTAGGATTTTTTGTCATAGGAAAGGAAGAACAGCTTACATCTTTTGCTTACAGTAGAAAAAAAATCGATGAAATCTTCCCTCTTATCCAACAAACCCTCACTGACAAAACTATAACAGAAAAAGAAATCTCTGAAGAAACGAACTTTTACAAAAAAATAGATTTTGAAAATCAAAATATGTGGGTATTAACTCACGCTTCAAGTAAATATGCAGCGAGAGTTATATTCTTCAGTTTTTCAAAGGCAGAACTTGAATCTATGGCTCCTCATTTAAGCAGAATTATGTATTTTGTCAACAAATTAATCTAGAAATGTTTTAAATACTTTAATTCAAAGATAATATTGAAATACTATAAGTTCTACAACATACCGTAGAGTAGTGGTGGGTTATATGAGCCTATCTGGTCAAAAAATAGAAGAAATACTACGTGAATTTGAATCGAACACTGAAGGTGTTCTGGGCTGTTCAATAATATATGCGAAGGATGCGTTGCTTCTAGCAGAATCTTCTCAGCAATTTGAACGATTGGTTATACAGTGGTTGAGTGAAAAAATGCTATCACTTGCTAAAGAATCCTTGCAACAATTGATGAAAGAATATACCCTAATGAGTGTAACAATAGAAGAGAAGGATCATTTTGTTTACTTGAGACCAATAGGGGACGAATATTACGCTGTTATAATCACGACTAAAGAAGAGAATAGGGGTTTATTAGAACACAACATTAAACGCTTATTACAAAGATTAACACCAATAATGTTAACCTGATAAACAAATCAGAGGTTGGAGATTGTGGATGTTACAACACTAAAAATTCTTGCTAGAATGGCAAAAGGAGAAGAAGGACCTAATGTAAGGTTTCATTTTGTTTCTTCAGACTCTGAGAGTGTTCTTTGTTCTAGTTCGACGTTAGAAGAATTATATGAATGTGTTATGAAGGCTGATTCACAGATTCTGGTAAAGCATGTATGTTCCTGTGAAGAACTAGACAAGATTGAAGGAACCAGAGATCTTGCTTTCTATATTCATTATGTATTTGGTGATGCAGAACTCTCCATGAAAATTTATCATCTAGCTGAGCGTTTGGAAGATGAGCCCGATAAACTGAAATTAGAACTTGGTAATTTACTATTCACTAGATTACTTAATTTCAGTGAAATAGCACTCATACCTGACTAAACTAAATCACACAGATTTTTTAATTATCTATTTTTTCTTTCTTCGAAAAACTCTTTTTACTCCATTTCTTGTTTTTGAATAAGCTCCCCCAATTGCACCTGCTACTTTCTTAGTAGGAGAGACAATAACCTTTCTGGCTGTAGATTTTACACCTACCTTTATCCCTTCTTTGATAACCATGTTGGCATATTGTTTCCATGAATCTTCTCCTCTTCTTACTCTATCTATCCTTTCAACTAGCTCATCAAAAGGTGGTAAAAACTCAAATCTATATAATTCGGGTGATGCATATCTTCTGAAATTTTCAGACATTCTATAATTTAATAGGAAAAAAATAATAATACATGGCAACAAGATAATTGAAAATTTATCTCTTAGACCAGCAAGTTCGGATTTAGAAAAGAAAATCACACTAAATAGATCATCTTCTGTTAGAAACTGAAGATAAGTCACATGATAGCTTAATATTAATCCCATGACTGTCATTAAAACTCCTAATGGACTAATAAACCTTGGAATTTTCAGCATGAACCACTTACTTTCTTCTTCTAATTCTATAATCTCTTTATCCTTCTTTTTCTTAGTTTCCTCTGTTTCTTCTAATACTAATTCTTCGGATATCCCCTGTTCTATTTTTTTCACTTTTCTACCATATGTTGAAACTGTATAGAAAATCAGGAAAAGAGCCATCAAAACGCTTCCAATATTATCCCCCGCATCATTACCCTGTGCAGTGTAGAATGTTAATTTCCACAATGTAAATGAAGCAAATACATAGAAGAAAGCTAAGATTGTGTAAAATACATCATCCTTTTTACCAAATTTAAAAATCATTAAACTCACTAAAACAACAGCCAATATAGCAAATCCTGCTGTAATAATCATAGTAATTTGCAGAGGATTTATTGCCTTGAAGATAAGAAATCCACCCATTCCTGCATTGGCGAGTGTAAGTACAAAAACAAACCAACCAAAAAGGATTGTTCCCTCTCCATCCTGCTTTCCTAGAAACATAACGCTCCCTAGAACTTTACTCCCCCAGAAATTCCTTGAGAGTGAAAAAGTGATAAAGACTGAAACCAATATCCAGCAAAGATAACCGATAGCAGCAATATATGGAGAGATTATTTCGACGAAATAGAGGAGTACAGCTCCTCCTATTGATGTTAAGAATGCTGGACCTACCCAGAATTTTAGAGGGTATCTAGCAAAACAAATCCCAAAGAAAACATAAGTGACTGCAACAGATAATTCTATTGCAATAAGAACATCTCCAGTTTTTCCTAATATCTCTCCGGAAACATTTTCTAATTGCTTTTCAATTAGATAAAAAACAGTGGAAGTAATTGAAATAAGTACAAAAGCTATTGTGTAGAAAATGTATTTCTTACTGAATAGGACTTTGAGACCTGTTGTAAAAATGCTCTTGATGTATTTGTAAAAAGCCTTCTCCACATATGACATAGTATGAATTATTGAACCGATACATAAAAAAGTTTGTAAAATGAATAAAGATTAAATCCATTGTCTTTATGAGACCAACATAACTGATAGGATAGGGTAATAAATTATGAGTGATAATCCTTTCATAGGAAAAGATACGTTTCTGTTTGATGGGGATGGGGTTCTCTATAAGGAAGATTCAGCGTTGCCAGGTGCTATTGAATTTTTGACATTATTGCAAAAGAAAGAGAGAAAAATCTTCATCTTAACCAATAATAGTACAAAAACAAGAAAAGAATTTCAAGCAAAATTAGAAAACCTAGGGATTAAAATACCAATAGAGAACATATTAACCTCTGCATACTTAACCGCTGATTATTTTTCAAAACAAGCTCCAAATATGAAAGTTTACATAATTGGAGAAGAGGGATTAAAGGAAGAATTTCGCAATTTGGGTTTGAAGGTTATAAACTCTGGTGAGGAGAGTAATGACGAAGCAATTTTTGATTTCGATTTAAGTAATGTTGACTGCGTTGTCACTGGAATGGATAGGAAGTTAACTTATGTTAAACTTGCTCGTGCAATCAATATTCTAACGAACAAAAACAAAGAAACGAAATTTATTGCGACCAATGGCGATATGACTTTTCCAACTAAACAAGGATTGATTCCAGGTGGCGGTGCAATGATAACAATGCTTGAGGAATTAGCGGGAAGAAAAGTAGAGCTGGTTATCGGAAAACCTAGTCCTCAGATGTATATATCTGCATTGGAAATTTCTGGATCAACAAGAGAAGAAGCAGTGTTTTTTGGAGATCGTATTGAAACTGATATAATAGGTGCGAATCAAGTAGGAATAATGTCGTGCCTTGTTCTTTCTGGGGTAACTTCAATGGATGATTTAGAGAATCTAAGTGATGAAACGAGTCCTGATATTATTGTAAATAATCTCCAAGATGTTATTGAGCTGTTCGAGAACTTATAATTTATGGAGAAAAATATTCACTTTTTTTCCATTTTCACACCTTATATTTTTATATTTTAACTGCTTTCTTTCTTATGTGAGAAGTAGACATAGGATAAAATCAACAATTTGGACATCCTTCTTAATTGTATTCTGTTTATTTTCATATACTATTTTCTCACAGGGAAATCTTCCGGCATCTAATATCCAAAACCCTTCAATGTCTTTGGATGAAGCAATTGAGGATAAAGACTTTCTTAAAAAATTAAGGAATGCAGAATCTGAAGATGAATTTAGAGTTTTATTTGAACCTTCAGATTCTAAATATATATCGTACTTAAGCCATTTAGGGAAAAAACTCTGGATTTTTGATTCTTATTCAGGTGTTGCATTAACACTAACTAAAACCAATATATTGAGATTGATCGAAAGAAACATCATTCAGAATCTTTGGTTTAACTCCCTCATTTTTGCTTCCTCTGATTCTTCACAGTTTCAATCCTTGAATCTGACAAGAGATGTTTATGATTACACAACAAGTATAGGAGCTCAATCATTATGGGTGGAAGGAAATTATGGGAATTCAACAAAGATTGCTATTCTAGATACTGGAATTAAGCAAAGTCATCCTGCTTTAAATCAGACTATGGAGGGAGAAAACAGAATTCTTCAAGCTAAGAATTTCTTCGACGATTCAACAAATGTTGAGGATGATAATGGTCATGGTACTGAGGTAGCTGGCATCATAGGAAGCAATGGACTTCTTGGTTTTGATAAAGGAGTTGCTCCAAATTGTGATTTTCTGATAGGAAAAGTTCTTTCTCATGCAGCTCAAGGGTCTGTAGAAACTTTGATAAAAGGAATTGATTGGGCATTAGAGAATGAAGCTGATATAATTAATCTTTCACTTGGAAAAGCTGTTTCTAATGTAACTTCTCCTGAAGTTATTGCAGTAAATTCTGCAGTTCAGCAAGGAGTAATTGTTTGCGTAGCAGTTGGAAATGCGAGAAATGTGAATGAATTTGGTTATAATGATTTATTCACAGTTTTAAGTCCAGGAATTGCTAGTCAAGCAATAACTGTTGGTGCTTTAGACAATAATAATATTATATATGAATTGAGTAGTGCTGGATCGGTTGTAGAGAATTACGATGAAACTAATAGCCAATTTCTTTTTGATTCAGTTGAACTTACAAATACGTTACTGAAACCCGATCTTTTGGCTCCTGGTGTCATGTTAAACACTACTTCAAAAGAAGGTCTCACAACTATACGAGTTTCAGGTACAAGCTATTCAACCGCTGTAGTTTCTGGAATATGTTCTTTATTGCTTCAGAAACATGAAAATACTTCTCCCTCCTTAATTAAATCCTCATTGTTGGAAACAGCAGATAAACAAAACATTGAGATGATTACCCCATTTGGAAGTATCATCAAAAGAGCGATTCCAAAACTCTATCAAGGATCAGGATTGGTGGATTGTTCAGCTGCAAGCAAATATCTTGATGATCCACCACCATTTTTCATCTGGCCCTCAATAGTTCCTTTTGATTTGAATACTGTTTTCAAGAACTCTGAAAGTTCTTTTCAAATCAATCTATTCATTAATGAAGAAACTGATAATCTGAAAGTTTCAATGCAATCAAGTGTTTCAGAATTTGTAACTATAAACGAAATACCAGAAGTTCCAGAAATTGGTCAATATGATCTTCAAGTTATAGTCTCGCATGAAGATTCCTATACAGGCTCACATAGTCATCAAATTAACTTCGAAGTAAATAATCAAACGATATCTATTCGACTATCTTATGAAGTTGTTAAGGCAAAAGGAAGGATTTTGTTTATCTGCGATGAATTAGGTGATACCAGCAAATATTCTCTCTATGGCTCCTTGTGGAAACTCATGACAATTGCAAAAAACGTGGGCTTACTTCCTTCTATCTTGGCAAGAGACTCATTGACAAAGATAAGTTCTCTAAATCTTAATGACTTTGAAGCTATTGCTCTAATTAATCCTAATAGTTCAGAATATCGTTCGTATTCAGAAGAAGATCTTAACCTTCTATCCGATTATGCTTCTCAAGATGGAAAATACAATGGGGGTGCAGTTATTTTGTTCCCTACGATTAATTCTGATTTGAATCTAATTAATTCTCTATTGAATCCTTTCAATATTTCTTATTCTCTAACTGGTTTAACTAATGAAATTCTTGATGTTTCTTTGTTATCTCATACACTTCTAGAAAATCCAAATAACGTTCTCAGCGTATACTTACCAAGCTCTCTAAATGTAACAAAAGATGATGATTTAGCAAATTTAATAGCATATCGTTTCGCTATTTCAGATCAAAGAGGTAGTAATGGGTCATTAATAATTGCTGCAAATACAATTGATATGTTCATCAGCTCTCCTTACCTTTATTCAGATATTACTACAAACTATGAAGAAAATATGCAATCACTTTATTTTGGAAACAATCAAGAACTCCTAGAGAATATTCTATCTTCAGCAGTAGTAGATGAAATTGAGATAGAGTACGTTCTGAATGCAAAGGAAATCAAAACAAACAAACTATTAACGGTAGATATTCGTGCGGATAATTTCTATAAACCATTAAGTGGTTTGACATTTTACCTATCAATTCAAACTGAGAGTGATACTATTTTTCGATTTACAACCTATGATGATTATCAAAATGGCTCATACTCTTTTTCCTTTATACCTGAAAATTTCAATGTGCCCCCAGGTAAATATAGTTTAGCAGTTAGATCTCCTTTTGGTAAAGTTAGTTGGTCTATACATATTTTAGCAATAGTTTCATGGGGACCAATAATTGTTGAAGTGTCAGTTGTGGCATGTATTGCCTTGTTAATAGTAACTAGACGTAAACCAATTAAGAAGTAAGAATCTGGTAAACGTTTTTCCCATACTTACCCAAAACATTCATAGCTAGGGCTAAACTATAAATGTCCTT
This sequence comes from Candidatus Heimdallarchaeota archaeon, assembly GCA_023135215.1. The sequence continues at coordinate 5,742 of JAGLTP010000298.1, read as the reverse complement.
AGAGGCAGCTAATACTATGAAATTATCTAAATTTTGAAGAATCACAAATCCTTCTGAACCTTTTATAATGACTTGGTCAAGATTTCCACATTTAATCTGAGCAACAGTTTTTTGTCCTGCTGCATTTAATGCTGAAGCTAATGCTGACATGATAACTTGATCAGTTCCTTTTTCTGCAAAAAATGCTAATTCTTGACCTTCAAAACTAACTACAGCAATAGCTCCTAAACTACATTCTCGAGAAATATCCCTAAGTATTTTCAATAACTTAGTTTTCTTCTCATCTTCTAATTCTCTAATCATTAAAGTAAGACTGTTTTTAAAAATTAAAAACTTTCCTAATTTCCCTTTAGACAAGAAGGTTACTGTGAGTTTTACAAACAGGTGTAAGTACTTCTTCAACACCCCTCTTTTGTTTGTAAAACCATTGATTGTAGGAATAAGCTTTTTTGCCACATATATAGCATGATCTTTTCTCCCCAAGAGTTATTTTCTTTCTGGAGCTTCTATTCCAGTGTTCTCGAAATTCATCAAGATCATCTGTAAATTTCTTATAGAGATTACGTGCTTCTTCGTCTTCACTAGGCTTCTTTGCTAAAATAAATACAATGTAACTCCAAAGAGCAATAGCTAAAATATTCCCAAATGACTTCAAAGGAATGTGATGATAACCTGTTATGTTAATTTGACGATAATTATCTTCTACTCTATAATTTATCATAACATCTTTCCGATGTGAGCTTTGACCAATTTCTAGATCATATTTATTAGAGATGTTCACTAATCTTTTACTCAATTCTTCAAACAACCAACCAACTGTTTTTGGACTGCCTTTTCTTCGAAGATTCAGGAATTTTATTTCAAGAATTGGAAAGGAAATTCCTATGAAATTCTCTCCTACTGCTGTATTCGCCATTCTCACAAGGTATTCATACAGACCATTAGGAAAAGTTATCTTCTTTCTCTCTTGATACATTTACTCACACTAATAGCTTTTTCTATAAAATAAAGAAATCCTCTCCCTAAAAATTTAACTGCTTCAATCTTCTTTTGTTGATTCTTCTATCAGCTTCAAAAGTTTTCCTCGATTAGCTCCAATCAGAGAATTAAAGGGTTTTCCTTCCTTGAAAACTATGAATGTGGGAAGACTAGCAATCATGTACTTTTGAGCAAAAACTGGTTCTTCATCCATGTTCATTCTAAGAAATCTTAATTTCTCTTTATATTTATCGAAAAGCTGTTCAAAGTAAGGTTCGATACTCCTGCAAGGACCGCACCATGGTGCCCAGGTATCAACAATTATTGGTTTTGTTTCATTATCAAGTATTTTTTCAAATTCATCTTTTGTAACATTCGGTACTTTTGCCATTTGAATCCCCATTCTATATTTGAATCAATTTATCTGAACTCAGAAAACATGTATATATCTGTTCTCTTTATCCCATCCCAAATTATAAAAAATATAAACTTTTGTAAAACAAATTAATAGAAGGAAAGTTTAAGTATTTTTAGTCGAGCTTTGAAGAAGAAAGAATAAACTTCAAAAAACAAGAATTTAGGACTTCAGCACTTTAATAGGAGAAAAATATTTTATGACAAAGAGAATCTACGAGCATCTAAGGAACAGTCTTGAGAAAATATTGGAAGATAAATATAAAATGAAGATTTCCTTAGTCTGGTCAAAACCTCCATCTTCAGATTTAGGAGATATCAGTTTTCCGTTATTTAATGCTGCAAAACAATTGTCGATTTCTCCTTCAGAACTTGCAGATACTCTCCAAGAATCTCTTTCTGCACCAAAATATGTTCATAAAACTGAACCGCAGGGAGGATTCCTTAACCTTTATCTGAATAAGCAAAACTTCTCTCATGATATTCTTCTCAAGATTCTAAAAGTTGCAAAGTATGGACAAAATACAATTAAATCTTCAGAGAGAATAATAGTTGAACATACTTCAAGCAATCCAACAGGTCCACTACATATAGGACATTTCCGAAATTCAATATTAGGAGATGTTATTGGTAGGTTATTTAGATTCTTAGGAGCAGCAGTTAACTTCCGATATTATGTTAATGATTTGGGCAGACAAATTGCTCCAATGGTTATTGGTTATTATCTTCTTAAAGAAAAGAGAATCGAACCAGATAGCAAAGTTGATCTCTGGATAGGTAAAATCTATGCTTCCATGAATACTCTTCTAGAAATACAGCAATTGAAAGAGAAATTAAATAGTATTGGAATAAAGGAAGTTAACAGAGATAATCTATATACTCTCTCTCTTGAAGAAATTAACAATTGCAAAGAAATTCTGAACGATCTTAAACTTAATGGAACTGAGAAAGATGTAATTTTTGAGAGCCTTGATAGGTTATTGAGAGTTCAAAACTCTTTAGAAGAAAGAATTCCAGGCATCTATATCGAATTAAGAAATTTAGTTTCAAAGCAAATTCCAAACCTAAATCAAATCACAACAGAGTATATTATCGAGTATCAAGAAGGTAAAAATAAAGATTTAGTTTCACAGTTTAGAAAAGTTACACAAGAAGCCTTATCTGGCCATGTTGAAACCTTAAATTTGTTCAATATATTCCATGATGATTTTGATTGGGAATCTGATGTTGCATGGTCTGGTGAGGTAGGAATAATTCTTGACAAACTTGAGAAGGAGAAATTTTTGATACATGATGGAAAAGCTAGATTGTTGGATAATGATAACATAGCATCAAATCTAGGGTTTAAGGAAAAATATGGTATAAAATATGAACTTCCACCCTCCATCATAGTAAACTCTGAAGGTATCACACTTTATCCCTGTAGAGATATAGCATACCATCTTCATAAATTAGAAAAATTCAATGCAAGTTACTGTTATAATGTAATTAGCAAAGAACAACAATACCCCCAACTAACAGTGAGACTTGCTCTTTATGGTTTAGGAGAACCAGATGTTGCAGATAAAATTGAGCACTTTGATTATGAGAATGTAAATTTAGTTGGACGTAAGATGGCTGGAAGAGAATTTGAATATGTGACTCCTGATGAAGTGTATGATCTAGTAAAAGCTGAAGTAAAAATCCTTCTTGAGGAGCGAGATTATTCAGAAGAAGAAAGAAAGAATATTGCGGAAAAAGTTGCAACAAGTAGCGTTAAGTACTTCATTTTAAGAATGGATCCAAAGAAAATCGTAGTTTTTGATGTTAAGAAAGCTGTTAATCTAAATGAAAATACTGGACCATTCCTTCAGTATTCTTATGCAAGAGCTCTGAATATCATAAGAAAAGCTAAAGAGAATGAAATCAATGTTCAATCAATATTCTCTTCTGCTGAGCAAATTAGTCTTGAGATAGAGAAAGAAGAAGAATGGGAAATTATCAAAATGATGGAAGAGCTACCTTACATTCTAGTGAGAGCAGCAGAGTCCCTAAGACCAGATTCAGTTGCTAATTTCACTTATTCCTTAGCAGCAGCTTTTCACAAATTTTATGATTCTTGTCCTGTTTTGAAAGCAGAGAATGATACTTTACGTGATTCTAGATTACTGATTGTATACAGTTTTCTGAAGTGTCTAGAAAGTCTATTTGAAGTGATTGGAATAGATTATCTTGAAAAGATGTGAGAGGTGAAATAATGAGAAAAATCTCAACAATCTTTGGTGGTTTTGATTTAACATTTATTGACATTGACATTCAACCTTATGATTTAGATACAAATGAGCTAATTCAAAACATTCCTGTGATTGGTTCGCATCATAGAAATACCAACATTGATTTTAGACCAGGAGGTAATGGTTTTAATTTTTGCCGTGCTTTAGCTCATCTAGGTCGCGACGTTACTTATGTCGGTCCATCTTCAGCATTTTTTGAGCAAATTGTAAAAGAGAATGAAATCCCAATTGAAATTTTTCCTATTAGGAACTCAGATGTAAGCTATACTGCTATTCTAAATAGAAGAAACGGAGAAACTCAATTTAACTCTGTAAGGAGTTTTCTATCTTATGAACATTTAAATGAAGAACTTGTGGAGAAATTTAAAAACAGCCCCATAAAATCCATAAGTAATGTCTCGTTGAACCCAACTTCAATTGAATGGATATGCTCATTACTAATCTCTCTTGTTAATTATAATCTAGTTGAAGAAATGAAAAATCAACCTTCTCCCTTAGATGCTCTAAGAGATGTTCAAGATACTTCTTTTGAAGGAATAATATTCATAGATCCTTCTGATATTTCTCATTTTTCTAGAGTAAAGGAATTCTCTCTCTTCCTTGAACTTCTAAAGAAATTCAAAGGTGAAAAATATCTTTCCGTTAATGAGAATGAACTTAAAACTCTTCAAACTGTGTTTAATAAAGATCCTGAAGAACTTTCAAAACACTTAGAACTTCCTATAATCTTCCATACTTCTAAAGAAGTGAGATATTATAATAAAAAAATGATTAAATTGCCTACTCTGGAGCTAAAAACAATGAAAACATTTGTTGGAGCAGGAGACTGTTTTAATGGAGCATTTTTGCATTCTTTATTTAATTCTTCATCTGAAGAAGATGCATTGAAGTTTGCAATTAAATCTGCTACCTATCTAATTGAAACAGGTGACTACCCAACAGCTTAGCTAATCGTCACAAAGAATAAATACATAAAGAGACCTATTGTAATATATTCGTCAATAAAATTTAGTGGATGAATGCTTAAATTATGTCTCTCAAAGTTGAAGGTTCTGATGAATACAAAAAAGTTGATCTAAGAATTCAATTACTAGAACTTCTGAAAGAATATTATGGGACTGGAGGTAATTTTTATGATTTTGATACAGGTGATATTCCTTTACGAGAGCTAATCGCATTTATGTCAGATGAAGGTTATCCAAGACGTCTTCCAGAAGCAGAACATGTTCTAAAAAGAATTGACACTGAAATTCTAGACTTACAAAATAAAAAGAGAAACATGCGGCTTCAAGAAATGGAATCCCGACATCTTAATTCTCTCCTAATTATTACCTCTTGGACTAAGCTCATTGAAACACCAATTAAAGGAGTTTATCTGGATAAACCTGTTTTAGATTTGAGACGAGACACAATTATTATGCTAACTGATGAAACTCAAACCTTTAAGGAACTTACAGATGAGAGAATAGCAGTAATTTTTGGTCCAGGAATATATTACTCAGAATTTTCTGTAGACCATGGAAATTATCTGGAAGATTACCTTGAAATAAATGGAATCTGTTTACCACTTGATTTGTTGGGAAAAATCTATACTGCAGAAAAAATATACCAGTCAGATAAGATTGATGCTACTATAACTGAAGTATCAACAATATTACCTTTTCATATTATTGAGCAAACCGAAACGGTTCAAACCTATGTTAAAGGCGTAATCAGTAGGAATGTTTTTCATCCAAATAAAATTGCAATTGAGAAATTTAATCAACATATATCTACATCAACAGCTTATCCCCAAAGTGATGGTTTCAAAATTATGTCAGCTCATCCACTTTGGTTTAACAAGCTTTTAGTAGAATCAGATCACTTCTTTAGAACTGGCAGTGGAAAAATAGCTTATAGTACTGCTGGTATAGGCTCTTTAACTGGAATGGTTCATAAATTGAAACCTTTGATATTCTCTTCACCTCAAAAAGAACAAGAACAATTAGATAGAATTACTGAAATTGTTAAACAATATCGAGAAGTGGGATTACCTTTACTAAAAGCTTGGATTCCATCATACTGATTATAGAACCTC
>JAGLTP010000297.1 GCA_023135215.1 Candidatus Heimdallarchaeota archaeon | reverse complement strand
ATTTTTGCAATGAGATAGTTTTGAGGAGATGAATCAATATCGACAACATTTCCTAATTGCTGAATCTTTCCATCATACATAATTCCGACTCTATCGCAGATTAAACGTGCTTCCTCTTGATTATGAGTTACATATATAGCTGTGGTTTCTGTTTCTTTCTGTATTCTCCTGATAGTTAAAGCAAGTGCTTCTCTTCCCATAGCATCTATACTAGAAAGAGGTTCATCCAAAAGAAGAAGATGGGGTTCAATTGCCATAGCTCTAGCAAGAGCTACTTTTTGTTTTTGACCTCCACTGATTTCACTAGGATATCGCTCCATTAATTCTTCTAGATGTGCAAGTTCAGAAATCCATTGAATTTTTTCTTCGATCTCTTCTTTTGATAAATTGCGAGATTCCAATCCAAAGGAGATGTTTTTCTTTACATTCATATGAGGGAAGAGAACCTGAGCTTGAGGTACATATCCAATTCTTCTCCGTTGTGGAGATAAATGTGTAACATCTGAATTATCCATCAATACTTTTCCTTTTTCAGGTTCAATTATACCTGCAACTATTTTGAGAAGAGTGGTTTTTCCGCATCCACTTTCACCCAATAGCACAAGTAGCTCTCCGTGTTCAACTTTAAGGTTAAGGTCTTCTAAAACGTATTTTCTTTCATACTTCATTGAGATATCTTCAAGTTTCAAGCTAACCATTTTCACACCTTCAATTCAACTTCTCCTATCTTCTGAATAATTAGAAAGCAAAGCACAGTAATTATTATCAATATACTAGCCATAGTTGCTGGTAATTGCAATGTTTGTGAGGTTATTAATTTTGATATTCCAATCGATAATGTACCATAGACGTCTCTTACTAAGAAATTAGTTGCACCAAATTCTCCCAAGCTTATTGCAAAAGAAAAAATCCCCCCAACCAATATTCCTCGCATCATCATAGGCAATTCGATTTTTCTAAAAATTCTTAGTCTGGAAGCCCCTAATGTTGATGCTACATTTAGTAATTCTATATCTATTCTATTATAGGCTGATAGTATTGATCTGGTTGCAAAAGGTACACTAATCAAAACATGTGATAGTATAATAAAAAGCCAAACAGCTGATTGGTAAATTGCTGTATTTCTATATTGAAGAAATAGACCTATTGCCAATGTTATTGAAGATGTAGCCATGGGGAGAATAATCATATATGAGATGAGACCTTCTGCTAGAGGTCTCTTGTATTTTCTTAAGCTCTCATATCTATTACGTAAAACAAGTACGATCAGTAAAGATAGAATAAGAGTAATTATGGTAGCAACAACAGCAAACAGAAGCGTATTGAGTAATAATCTTAATGGTGAATTGTTTAAAATATTCATGTATTCATTTGACAATAATTGTTTGTAACCCCAAAAAGATGAAACCCCTTCAGAGAAAGGTTTGAATGACTCAATTAATACAGCAAAAATCGGAGCGAACGTAAACAAACCTATTAGTATAATGAAGAGAACTATACCAGCAGTTCTTAGATTAATTTTCCAGTTTCTTTTTGAGAAACTAAGTTTCGTTTTCTGTAGACCCTTTTCTTTTCCTAATGCCATTTGACGGGTTCTTCTCTCAAACCACAGATAGAGTATTATGATTAAGGTATTAATTAATAACTGAATTATAGCTAATGATGCTCCACCTGAAAAATTCAAAGAATCTTTCATCTGTTTGAATATTCTTACTTCAAGTGTTTGAAATCTTGCTTCACCCAAATACAGTACAATGGCAAAACTGTTGAAAGTATAGATAAAAACAAGTAGAGCTGCAGAAATAATGTAATTAAATATCTGTGGAAAGATAATCTTTCTAAAGATTCTCCAATTGCTTGCACCTAGAGTTCTTGCTATTTCAATTTGATCAAAGTCCAAGCTTTCCCAGGCTGGGATTGTCATTCTTATAATAACAGATAAATTGTAGAAAACATGTGCAAATATGATTCCTTCGTAGGTTCCGAATATTGAAATGAGAGAGTTCTCTGTACTGAATATATTTCTCCAAATAACATTGACCCACCCACCTTCTCCATATGCTACAATGAATCCTAATAATACAACAATTGGTGGAAGAACAAAAGGAATTGTTAGAAGATTTATGATTATTTTTCTTCCCTTAAAATCATATTTTGCGAAGAAATAGCTAGCAGGCACACCTATAAGAACGCAAAAGACTGTTGAGAGTAATGCTTGAGCTAAGGTATCTCTAGCTAGAAAAATCAGATTTGTTGAATTTGATATTGCAGAAAAAAACATACTGAAAGAGAACTGTGAATCGGAATAAAACGCATATTGTAATATGCGGAACAAAGGAATAAAAAATAACGAAAGAAGAAAAGTCCCTAGAATAATTATTGAAAGAATCATAATAAATGAATTTGTGAATTCATCTCTTGAGTACTTCTCTTTTAATTTATTCAACATCATTTACTTTTATGCCTACTTCGTTTCTTATTTTCTTTGTTTTATCAAACTGTAGCTAGTTGCTGCGAAAATCAATGACACAATCAATGCGAATAAAGAACTGAAAGGAGCAATCTCTGCTTCCCAATCACTTTTCCAATCAGCTAAATTTTCCTCAATCATTGAAGGTGGAAGCAAATCATTAAGGATATCAACATCATTGGGATTAATTGCAATTTCAGAAAAGCAGGTTGATATATCTGCATTAGTGTTTGCGGGATACATCCAGTTATTCATTGCAATATTATCTTGAAGATCAGTACTCAAGAACCAGTCAATGAATTGCTTTGCGGTATTTTCATGGGGAGCATTTTTTACAAGTCCAATCCCTTCTATTTGTAACCAAGCATTTTCCATTTCTTCTTCATGTGAAACAATCGCTTTTGACGGTGGTGAATTACCATAACCAACACCCCATAAAGGATGGCACACATCATAAGCAGGACTTGTTCCATATGAAACCATAATTGGTCGATTTTCTTCCTCTGTAGCATATAGGTCAAAAGCTGCTCCCCAACTAGCAGCTATTCTTAAATCATCAGAAGCTTCCTTCCACCAAGCTCTCCAATCTTCTGCAAGAAGACCATCAAAATTAATTTCTGGGTCTCCAAAAACAGCAATAGTCCATAAAAGAAAACCTAATCCCGGAGAGCTGAGGGTTGGATCTTCTACAATTAGTAACTCATCGAGATTGTAATCTATAATATCTTGAAGTGTAAGAGAAGTTAATTCAGGATTTGAAGAATCATTAATTCTGCTTCTATCATACCAAAGTGCAATTATACCATAATCATAAGGAACAACATAATTTTCCGGATCTAAATTTGCTATAAGATCAGAATCTATATTTTCAAGTGTACTTGGAGAATATGGTTTGAGTATCCCTTCCCTTTTTGCTGTATGAATTAGAACATTATCTATTCCTATTAGTACGTCTGCGTTTGGATTGTCTTTCTCTAGAACAGCTTGTGAGACAACAGTATTTGCATCATCTAATAAAACCAAACGAATATCTTCTTTTGGCACTCCACTATAATTGGAAAATCCCCCAACAAAATCGTATCCTGGATCTGCTAAGAGAGATTCATATGTGTAAATTACTAATTCATAATCTCGAGCTGTTACGGGTACTAATGAGACTTGAGAATTTAATATGGATATAAATAAACACAAAAATATCGAAGCTAATGCTAGTTTCCTCATCATTCTCAAAGAAAATAACTGCAAGAGGGAATTTAAATATTAGCATGCCTATATAGGTGTCCTATATTTTGACATTAGCTTGTTATTTGCTTTATTTTGCTTAACAGATCAGTTTGAGAAGTGCCAAAGATATAGCCTATTGATTCATAACCTAAACTTCCCTTGTCTAGAATAGCTTTAATTTCTTTGACTGATTTCTTTTTACCTAATTCAGACAAGCATTCTTCCCATTTCAAATCCAAATCAGTGATTTCATCAAAATGTATATTTGATTTTTGGAGTTTTTTTGGTAAACTTGATTTGTTTTTAATACTTATAATCCATTTAATTGAAGACTGATATTTTCTAATCCAAAGCAACAGGGATGACATGGTTCTTGATGATCCAAATTCAGGGGAGCTTACATTCATAATTGTTCCTTTTACTTTAATAATTCTACCAGGAAAACTAGCAACATCGTCCAAATCCAAAGCATTATCATCACAAGCTACTAATTGAGACCCAATCTCAGGGATCCATTCATAGAAGTTTTCTATATCTTTAAGATCCATCAAGGATTCTTCTAAATAACGAAGAATTTCAGATCTACTTTCCATCGAAGGTAGACCATCAAATCCTAAACAAATATCACAGTTTTTGTAAGCCGTTAATTGTGGGAGTGTTTTTTTATGAATGGAACAGATCGGCCCATTTACTCTAAGTGATTTACATTTAGTACAAACTGTTCTCATAACGATATCAATTTCTTCTCTAGATGATAACATGTTTGAAATACTTACAGAAAGAACATCTAGGTGATGATTTATTTTCTCATTGCCTGTATCCACTATTTTCTTCTGAAGATAGGAAACAACCACAGGTTGTTTTACGCCTAGAAATTGAGAAATCTCGTTTTGTGATTTTCCTTTATCTCTAAGTTGGTGAGCAATTCTTACCCGTAATCCAGGTAAAAATGATGATGCGATAAATTCACATGGGAATCTCATAGTAATCACAATATGTGCACTATATATCCCACCTATTTATCAATAAAAAAGTTTCTAGTCACATTAGTTTTGAGAAACTTTGATTCAAGAAGAAAAGATTATAAGAAAGAATTCTTCAATTATTACATATCATGATAGGTCCGATTACTCAAGCAACACTTTTGTCAATAGCATTTCTACTTATCAATGCCATCATAACTTACGTTGTAGTGAGGATGCTAAAATACACAGATAGAAAGATCGATTGAATCAACTAAAAACCTGTAATATTTATTTTTTCTAGGAGCAATATGTTTGAGAAAAGATAAACAATCACCTAAATACTTAAACATGTTAGAAGAAAAGGATGGTTAGCAATGTCCTCAGATGAGCACCCAGCTGAAGAAAAACGTTGGTATATGAATCGTATCTTTAAATTAGCTCAAGATAGAAGATACACCACAGCTGTAGATGTCTGGGCGATCATTCTTGATGCTGTTTTTTCGAATAGAACTTATCATAATATTGATGGGAGAGAGATGATAGGGATAACTGCAAGTGATATAGCAACCATCTTAAACATGCATTTGAGTTCAGTTTACCACAATCTAAAGATTCTGCAAGCAAAAGATATTGATTTACTTGAAACTGAGAATCTTATAGGTTACAATGAAAAGGGGAGAAGAATAACACAGAAAGTCTTCAGTATTCCACTGGTATATAATACTGAATATAGAAAAATATATGATGATCTTCAAGATACAGGATTCTTACCTCCACACAAGGAATTCACCTTCTTCAATTTATTGAAAATTAGAGGGATTTTATCGCATTATGCTGCCCTTATGAATAGAGATAGAGTCTTAATAGAAGAAGATTCTTTAGAAGTTCAAGATTGGTATAAGAAATGGTTAGATCCAATTAAGTTGAGTCATACCAATGTTACACCTGGAGTAATTTATAGATTCAAGAAGAAAGATATGATTAGAATCCTCACTGTTATCACAGAGTTGCTGGAGGAGAATAAAGACAATTATACAGA
>JAGLTP010000296.1 GCA_023135215.1 Candidatus Heimdallarchaeota archaeon | reverse complement strand
AAATAAGAGAACCACTTTAAATAGTGGGGAGATAAGTCGTATCACCTATACGACTTGCAAATTACCAATAAATTTTACCACCAAGCTTTAAAGCTTTCATAAGGTTGTTTACTTGTAAGATGTTTTTTGAGTTTATAGAGTTCCTTAGTAAGATAAGCGGAAAGAGGGTATGTATACTGTGTTTGTGGATTTTTAATTCTATGATCAAACTGTCTACTTAATAATTTACGATAAATTCTCTTCCCTTGAGCATTCAATAACACAGCTTTTCCTTTTTTATAAAAATGTGATTCATTGAGTAGAAAAAAACTGAGAGCATGAAAGATGGTATGATAAACAATATTCTTTTTCTTGGTATTATTTTGGATATATTCCTTTTCATCAGATGTAAATACTTGTTGTTTGGTTTGAAATGCATTTTTCTTGTTCTTTTTTATATTTCTGAATCACATAATGTTTATTAAATAACAAACGATTCACATAAAATAGAGAAAAATTAAGTGAATAAAATGGTTGAATTGATAAGTAATTCGCTTTTCAAAATTCTATCGATTATGATAGCAATTAGAGACATTCTAGTAGATCTTGATAAAGTTGTTGAGGAAATTGGAATTCAACCAGGAAATGTTGTTTTAGATTATGGTTGTGGTCTGGGTAGTTTCTCAATTCCAACAGCTAAAATAGTAGGTGAAAAAGGAAAGGTATATGCTTTAGACATTCATCCTCTTGCATTAAAGCGTACTAAGAAAAAAGCTCAAAAAAAGGGACTTACCAATATTGAATTTATCCACTCAGATTGTGACACAAGTTTAAATGATGAGAGTGTGGATGTTGTTCTCTTTTATGATATGCTAGAAAGTTTACTTACACCCCAAAAACAACTAGAAGAATTATACAGAATATTAAAACCTGAAGGAATTCTATGTGCAAAGGATATTCATTCTGATGATAAAATACTCTCTACAATAACAGGAAATGATCTATTTAAATTAAAAATCAAAGGCAAGAAACAATTTATTTTTATTAAGCTGTAGAAATCACACTTTTGTAAAAATTTACATTATCCGTTTCCTGATTAAATTAAATAAGAAAATTAATTAAAATGAAATGAACATAAAAACGATAACTATCTCATTTTTTTCTTCGTCCTTTTTTTAATCAGACATAATACAAATAGTGGAACTAAGACTAAAATCAAGAAGCGTGAAAAGCTACTTTCAGATGTTTCTTGAAGCAACAGGGAGAAATCATATACTATATCATCTAAGCTCATACTAGTCCCATTCATAACAATGAAGATTGAGGAACTATTCTCGAACATAGGAGCTTCGCAATGATATAAAGTGTGATCTTTCGTATATAATCGTTCATCATGTTCATGACCATATAACATAACTTCGATACTGTATAATTTTCTAATATCAGAAGCTTGACTTGCATAATTTGAGTGATAGAACATAACACTAGGTATATTATTACTATCAGCTGCACCAATTACTTCTTTAACAAAGGTATATTGACTTGAACTTAGTCCATTGTCAGTAACACTATAACCTACATACATCCAATCAAGATACTCAAATTTTATGATTGGATTTTCTCCTAGGTATTTTTCCCAAATTTGTCTCGGGTTATCAGGAAGTATAGGTGAATCATCTAAGTCATGATTACCTCCTACAATATAAACTGGCAAATCTAATAGATCTAATGCCCAAAGACCAAGCCTCAATTGAATCTCAGCTGCTAATGGTTTATCATCTTCTGGATTAACAAACAACCATGCAGGTCCTCCTTCAATTAAATCTCCTGTGAAAATAACAAAATCCAAGTCCAGGGTTTTGATATACTCTATATACTTTAGATTGATATCAGTTGTATTGATTTCTCCATAACAAGGGAAGTGACTATCAGATAAATGAAGGAACTTGAATGGATATTCCTTCTCTTCCACAATCTTGACTGAATGTGTTTGATAATCGTCTCCTGTACTACTATTGAATTGTAAATCATAAAGACCTGCTACATTTAATGAAGGTTGAACAGTAAGAACCCTACCATCATCACTATTATAATGATCTAAGATTTCTAAATCAACTTCATTATCAGTGTTTACTAAATAGAGCTCCCAGTTATCGGGTAAATCGGCTGAATTAATTGTTACTGTAAAGTTTTCATTAAACTCTGCAATAACAGGACTTCCTTTATTCGGAGAAACAATCAAATCAATAGGTTGTGCGACTAAATTGTATCTTGGATGTTTTGTTTCATTAAAATACTCAATTGGTGATGTTGTATAATATTCTAAACTTGAAGAGATGTTGTCAATATTCTCAGACCAATTAATAGAATTTGTAGTTATGCTTGAATTGAAATTTAAAAGAAAGAGCATTATTGATGTTACTAGAATGATTTTGAGTTTAGATAATCTAGCCATAATGAGATTCTAAATATAACTATCAAAAATTTTTCCCTTACAATTTAAATAATGCTAAATATCTTTAGTTTACAAATTAAAACAGGAAATTATGTATTTCATCCCTTTTTAAACTAATTTTAGCATTATATTATAGAGATAGCTTGGTGTAGAACTTGAACTGGAAAATGATTTTTACTATTTATATTCAAAGTGGTAATGAAAGAATTGAACTAGCTAGATATAAAATAACTGATGTTGATAATATCAAACAACTCTTGTCCCGAGTATTCGAAGAACAGAAACAATGGATAGAAGGAACGGAAGGAAAACAAAAAGTATGGAAATATGAGATTGAATTAATTGATGATTTTGGGAGAAGGATTGATCTCATAAAATTTTACGAACTGATACACTTGAAGGATGAAGTTATGACATTCTTTGGTATATCAGAAAAAACTATTGGAGAAATACTTGCAGAAGGCATTGTATAATGGGATAAAATCTTAGGTGCTTTTTTTACTCTCTTCTTTTCTATTCCTCATTCTAAGTTTGATTTTTGGTACAACATATCTTAATCCTTCAACTAGGAGAAATATACCATAAATGTAGATAAATATGATACCGAGTTGCAATCCAGATACAGCACTAGTATAGGAGTCTTCGAACATTCCTCCGATTTTAATTAATGGAAAGAGAACAATATACCTATTGTTGAGTTTATGTTCGACATCATAGGGAGCACCAAAGGAGTCATAAATGTATCCTGTTCGTTTCTCTTTCAACTCATCGAATATTGCTTGCTCAGAGAATTCTGAAACATTAAGAGTTGTCCATGCATAAACTGGTTCTGGTTCATGCATATCAGTTGAAGCTAATATTCCTAAACCATTGTCAATACAGAATTGATAATTATCTTCATAATATCTATCTTCATTGACAACTTCAAAAAAATCAACACCCCAATCTAAAAGCTGATTTCTTGTGGGAGAATTCTTACTTAATCTCTCATTATAAGAGTAATGATTAACAGAAACCAAACCACCCAAAGCATGCGCTGCAGCTATAGCAGCTTCAATTTCCTGATCAGTTGGTTTAGAGATATACCCCTTGATATTGACGGTACTTTCAAAATCCTCTGATTCCACTTCAGGAGGAAAGATGAAATTCAGATGCACCCTAGCAGTCGTCCACTCTACTCCTGCTAAAACTTTGATTGTATTATTATATTCATTTCTAGCAATTTCGCGAATTTCTTCAATTCCTTCGAATGTGTTGTGATCGGTCAAGACAATTGCATTGAAACCCATGGATATGTGCCAGAGCAGGTTTTGTCTTGGACTCAAACTTCCATCAGAGTAAAAGGTATGAGAATGTGGATCAAGAATAATGTTCCATTTAGTTTCATTGTATTCAGGGGAATAGCTGAAATCATCCCAATCGTCATCAAAATATCGATATTGAGATGGACCTGAAACATTTGCAGGTATTGAGATACCAATGGTTATCCAAATAATAAGATTATAAATTAATAGTCTTTTCAAGAAGGTTTTTAGACTCTGATTCATAGTAACGCACATTCGGTTTTTGTTTAAATGAAATCGGTTCCTTTTTAATTTTTTCGAGGTTTAAATATCGAAAAAGCTATTATCTAGTAAGGTATATGACCCGTATAGTAGGGGGGAATTACAAGAGAATAAAAGAGATTTCTCTCTAGAAAATACAGAATTAAAGGTGAATTCACAATGGATAGTATCAAGGATGGAATAATTCACGAATTAGAAGAGGAATTAGTAAGAATTTTAGGTAATTGGTTTGAAAGAAAAACTACTGAAGCAGAGGATAAGGAAAATAAAGAAAAGCTTACAGAGTTAATGCAAAGAGCCGATGAAGTTCTTAGTAGATGGTTGTAATTTTCAATCCTTCCTCTGAGACTGTTTTTCATTAAATAGTTACATTTTAAAATAGATTTGGCTGTAGAACTTCAATATTAAGCATGAGTCGAATGATTAACGGCTAAATATGTGATTATACTTTTCTGCTACTATTTAGACTTCTTTTTCTAAAGATAAGAGCATATATAGTACCATAGAAGGGAATTAGAGCAAAAAATCCGTAATATATATAATTTCTAGGCTCACCATTAGGCGGAGGTTCTTCTGGATTTTCAGGATCTTCTACTCCATAAACTGGTAATTCTGATAAGGGGTACATGTCAGCAGAATTTACTAATCCATCAATAGCATATGGAGTTGAACCATCCCAGTCAGACCAGTAATTTCCTTTCTTAGTAGCTTCTTCAAACCATGTATTCAACACTGCGGAATCCAAGGCTTGAGAAGCTTCGAACGGATTGTTATTAATGAAAGCATTATGGTGAACAAAGTTCATAGTAGAAGCGCTGTGGATAGCAACACCATGATATAGGTTTTCAATAAAATAGTTGTAAGTGATTATACAATCATGTGTGTTATCTAAATCAATCCCAGCACCAAAATTGTAAGAAATAGTATTGTTGATTATATCACTTACTTCAGAGAGATGAAATTCAATCCCATATCGACTATTAGTGGTAATAAAATTATTCTGTATGTGTACTGATCTAGAAGACTGTATTCTTATTCCAAACTCATTATTAGAGATTGTATTATTCAAAATTAGTACTTCATAACAGCTTTTAAGTCTAATTCCTTCAACATTGTTGTACGCTAAATAATTATCACTGATAACTAAATTCAATACACTGAAAGAACCTAATTCATTATTCAATACCGCTGTATTTTGAACAAAGGATACATCTGTACAGATATCTACCCAAAATGCTTTATCATTACTACTCCAATAATTGTTTTCGATATCTATGGAACTACTATTAAATACAAATAATGCAGTATCAGTCGAAATAAATTCTTGATTGCTTATCAGAATATTGGTGCAAGATACAACATATAGCTGATTATAGAGGGGGGAGGTAAAATCCAAATCATCTTCATCAACGAAGAATCCTATGAGTTTACCATTAACAGTATTATTCAACAGAGTATAAGTTCTGTAATTTGAATGAGCTTCCTCTATTTCGAGTCCGTCATTAATAAATGTGTTATTTATAATTGTGGAATTTACAGAGTACTGAAGATACATCCCATAAGATATTGCACTACTGCATAAATTATTAGTAACAGTAGAATTCGGAGAGGAAAATAAAACAATATTATTTTCAGTAGCATCTGAACAATAATTGTTATCCACAAAAGAAAATAAGCACTCATCCACATAAATGCCATAAAGACCAGTATCGATACACAGATTTGAGCTGATATTACATTCGTTTGAATTTAGCACTCTTATTCCAGAATAAAAACAACTAATAGTATTATTGAAAATAGTTACAGTGCGATTTGCAGTATCATCTACTGAAATGCCGTTATCAACAAGAATTGTGCAATTTCGAATGACAAAATGCTTTGTTGTATTCTTGATATTGATTCCATACTGATAATCACCAGAGATTGTATAATTTTCAATTATATATGGATAAGACGCATTTCCTGAACCAGGAAAACTGTAGCTGATGAAATCAGTATCTGACTCTATTGTGATGAAGTTACCAGCTTGGAG
>JAGLTP010000295.1 GCA_023135215.1 Candidatus Heimdallarchaeota archaeon | reverse complement strand
TCACCTGTTTTCCAAACAAGCTCTTGATCATCTACAATAGCTGAAAGAGAAATGGTTCCTTCTAGATATACATCGGGATCAATCTCTAGTGAAACGTAACTAATATTGGCAATACCTGGATCATTGATTGTGAATTTCATTGAATTAAAGTTAATTGGTAAAGTAATGTTTTCGCCAATAAACGAGTTAAAATTAGCCATTATTTCATTTGTATCTTCTTCTATATGTATGAAAAAAACATCAGTGATTGGTGTTTTAACAATGACAGTTCCATTCAATCCAATTGTTATGTTTCCTGGATAGCCTGAAACTTGAATACCATAAGTGCTAACTTCTTTCTTGATATCTTTATTCAAGTATCCTGTTAGATTGAAGGGGATGTTCAGGTCTGTATTGAATGTTAGATAGGGATACAATCCTATTCCAAGTGTTTCGTTTTCAAAAGCAAAAACCATCTTAGCATGAAAATCATTAGAGAAATTAGCAATTGCTGAAGAAATTACCCAATCATTTTTGTCTTCTATTGTTCCAATTTCAAACGCAGAAACTAAATTCTGATTAGTATTTCCAACAGTAAATAGCATTAAAATAGAGAGTAATAGACTGAATGTTAGCTTCCGAAATTTCAACGTAACTTCCCCTATTGTAAATATAGATTTTAGTGTCTATAAAACCTTTTCATTTACCTATTTACTGCAAAAGATTTAATATCAAGATATAGGAATTTAGACTTATGTCTGAAAAAGACGAGAACATTGAAACTGAAGTTAAAACAAAACAGAAACGAAAAGAAAAAAGAGAAAAAAAGGAAAAAAAGCGTGACGGACGATATAAGGAAAGCACAAAAGAATTCTTTCTTGGAGTCTGGAAATTCTTTAGCTTCTTTTTGAAGATAATTTTAGCACCCTTTTGGTTCACTGTTGTACTATTTATTAAAGCTATCAAGTTTCTTAGGGAAAAAGGGGACCATCCATTAACTGATGATGATAAAGGATACCTTTCCCTGATACCTAGTCTTTTCTTTATGATGTGTATTAGTATTATCATTGCATTTCTAATTTTCTATTTTGGATTGTTAGATAAAGCAATTGCAGTTATCACAAGTGATGGTTTCTGGCCAGCAGTAGGACTCTTCTTCACTCAGATTGGATTAGGAATTTTCTGGTTACTCAAGGTTGTTTTTGTTGATTTCCTTTATGGAATGATCATTCAACCTTTCGGAGATTTCATGCAAAATGCAAATTATTTCTGGGCAACTTTGATTATTGTAATTATAGTTATTCTACTAATTGGTCTAGGAATTATGTTATATCATCTAATGAAAACACAGAAACTAATAAAGGCAATCGGACGATTTTTCAAGAAAATCTGGAGTTATCCCAAAAAAGCTCACAACTGGATAAGAGAGAAAGTAGTCTTGAAATATATAGTTGGTGAAAAACATGTAGCAACAAAACCAAAGAGCTTCTTCTGGGGTGTTGTGCTCATACAATTCATCATAACAATAGC
Organism: Candidatus Heimdallarchaeota archaeon; assembly: GCA_023135215.1. The sequence continues at coordinate 2,869 of JAGLTP010000295.1, read as the reverse complement.
ATTATTCATACTAGCAGTTGTATTGGGTGTTGTAAACTACGTTCAAGGCATCTGGGTTGGACCTGATATTCTAGAATACTCTTTAGTCGTAGCGGGAATACTTTTCTTTGTTATAGGAGTATTTTCAACTTGGTTCTTTGTTAGAGTTTATGCAGTAGCAACCAAAGTTTCTGAGGAAGCATCTACGTAGACCCAAACAGTCCTTTCTTTTTTTAGATTTTCTTTTGTTTATATATACACATAGCGAATACATATTTTATTCAGTAAAATTTAAATTCTAGTCAAATCAATAAGAAACATCTTTGGTGAGATTTATGAAATTACGAGTCGGTATTAACGGTTTTGGACGTATTGGTCGAAGCATTTTCAGAGCAGGCTTTGCACAAACAGATGTTGAATTTGTTGGAATAAATGATGTAGGTGATTCAAGAACTATGGCTCATTTACTCAAATATGATAGCATTCACGGTAAATTTTCTCATGAGGTAGATGCATCTGAAAACCACTTGAAGGTTGAGGGCAAAGAAATACCAATATCTAAGGAGAGAGATCCTGCAGACATTCCGTGGGGTGAATGGAAAGCAGATATCGTTTTCGAATGTGTAGGTATTTTTAGAACTTATGAACTAGCATCAAAACATCTAGATGGGGGGGCAAAAAGAGTAATCCTCTCAGCTCCTGATAAAGGAAAAACTAAACCCATCCCAGTTTTTGTCTATGGTGTCAATGAGGACAAATACGATTCAGAAAATCATAAGATTATATCAAATGCAAGCTGCACAACCAATTGTTATGCTCCTGTGACAAAACTCATTGACGAATCATTTACTGTTAAATCAGGATATATGACAACAATCCATTCCTATACTACAGATCAGAGATTACTTGATCTTCCTCACGGTGATTTAAGAAGGGCAAGATCAGCAGCATTATCTATGATACCAACATCAACAGGAGCAGCTAAAGCAGTTGGGAAAGTTCTACCTCATTTAGAAGGAAAGCTTCAAGCAATGTCAATCAGAGTTCCTACCCCCAATGTATCCTTAATTGATGCTGTTTACTCTGTAAAGAAAGAAGTAACAAAAGAAGAAGTAAATCAAGTATTTGTTAATGCATCTCTTGGAGAAATGAAAGACATATTAGCAGTTTCCAAAGAAGAGTTAGTATCTTCTGATTATAATGGAAATCCATATTCAGCAACAGTTGATTTGCCATTGACTATGGCATCCGATAATCAAATTAAGATAATTGCATGGTACGATAATGAAACAGGATACTCCTCAAGAATGATTGATTTAGCGAGATATATTTCAAGTAAGGAAGATTAAATCAGACTTCCTCTATACTTTTTATCATACCAATAAAAGCTTTGTAAAGGCATTCAGCGCAACTTTTCGCTTCTGGATCCATGAAAAGAATTACTTCCCTCATATTTTCATAAATTTTTCTTGGAATAGCTCTATCGCCTATAACTATTCTTCGTTGTTTTGTTGGACAAGTAATACAATCCTCTTGATCATTAATAACAGCATTCAAGCAATAGGAAGGATTGTTAAATTCTTCCAAATTAATATGTTCTAAATCCATTGGATCAAAAAAACTAATAACAATAACCTCATCGAGTTCATCATCTAAGATACAATAAGTTGCACCTTCAAGCTCCTTATGCATGGGGCATGGTTGTCTAATCCACAAGATTTCAGACATTATATCTATGTATCAGCTTTCAAGTTAAAAATTTTCAGATACTCTTAATCATAAAAAGCGTCTATTTAAAAGGAATAAAAGGAAGAGCTGGTTTAAGCTCTTATTGGTGCTCTACTTCTATAATCATAGTAAATCTTAGTAATTTCACTGACCATTTTTTCATTGAAAGTGGTTATCATCACTGGATCTCCACTTGGAGCTTTGTGTCCTAGGAAACCTTCTTCAATTCCATCTCTGGTCCCCATCATTACTGTTAGCTGAGAATCATCTTTCACAGTAACATTTCCCATTCCAAGCATTTTTGTTAGCAAAGCTTTGTCTTTTTCGTTGTGTTGAGATGTATTTGTCACGATCTCAAGTTTTCTACCGAAAGTATCCAAAAACTCAGAATCTATCCATCGTACTGTTGGAGAGACTATAGTAGCTGAAGATTTCGTATGTCTTAGTAATGACATCATTGTTGCTCTTACTTGCTCGTTTCCTGTAACTAACCACATATCTTCAACAGGATTTGGTTCAATTCCTTTTCCTAATGATAGAACATCCCTCAATATTTTCATTGAATCTCCTGTTGCTTCTAGAACAACATCGATTTTGCCAGGAATAGTGTTCAATAAATCAGTAATAGTAGTATCAATTGATTCTACTTCTTGCAGAGAGCTTTTGATTAAATCTTCCTTGAAACTCATCAATTTAGAACTATATTCAGTCTTCTGCGAATCTGCAATTTGTGAATCTTGTACTATTTTATCCAATTTCTCGGTAAATGAGCTAAGTAATGATCCGAAGAGGTCTGATACAGTTTGTTCCAGACTAGAGAGATCGGATTTTATTGTTTCATTCCCTGAAGTAATTGTGTCTGTAAGAGTATCTCTAGTACCTTGAACATTTGTTACTAATGCTGATGAATTTGAATCTGAATTTGTTACAAAACTACTTATCTGATGTTGGACATTCAGATCATAATCCTTGCTATCTTTCTCAAACTCTTCTTTAATAGAAGTAATATTACTCTCAAAATCTGTTGACATCTTATCATATGACTTTTCTAAATCCTTCTTAACTCCTTCATACATTGTATCGATTTCTGCTTGTGCCAATGATTGAAATTCATTAACTGAAGCATCTAATTTACTTGCGAATGAGTCTGTATCCTTCTTCA
>JAGLTP010000294.1 GCA_023135215.1 Candidatus Heimdallarchaeota archaeon | reverse complement strand
AACAATCGTATTTGATTTGATTTCAACACTGTTATGAATTACACTGTAAGGGCCTATGGTGGAATTTTCTTCAATGATAACATCGTTACCTAATACCACAGGAGCGATAATCTTAGCAGAATCTGCAACCACACAGTTTTCTCCTATCCAGTTTCCATTCTGCTTTTTTCCATACGGTTCGAACCCATCAACAAAGCCCCTAAGAATATCAAAATTAGCCCAGAGATAACTTCGTACATTCCCACAATCCATCCAATAATATTCATCAACAAAGCCATTTAGTTTGAATCTTTCCTGTAAGAGATAAGGGAAAAGATCTTGTCCAAAATCGTCAATATCTTTGAAGCTATCAAGGATTTCAAGAGCTCGATGCTTGAAGATATACACTCCTGTATTAACTAAATTATGATGAAACTCTGATACTTGTCTGTAGGCAAAAGCTAAGGTAGTAAACAACATCTCTTCAGGACGAGGTTTTTCTAGAAATATCTCTATATTCTGTTTCTCATCCAGTAAAATTACTCCGAATTTCTTTGTTGGAAAATCAATGTTTTTCAAACTGATAGTTGCATAAGCATCAGTTGAGTAGAAGAAGTCAATCATCTTCGTCAGATTCATATTACTCACAATATCTGCCATAGATACAACAAAATCTCCTTCAATAAAATTGGAAAGTTTTCTGACAGCATCTGCAGTACCAACAGGATCGATTTCTGGAACATGAATTTCCAAATCATGAAATTTAGAGTTTTCAGCAAGATATTGTTTAATCTGATCTCCCAGATATTTTACAGCGAAAACAATTTTCTTAATTCCTGCCTGTTTAACTTGATCAATGGCAAAATCAATCATTGGTGTGAGAGCTACAGGAACAAGAGGTTTAGGTTTATAACTTGTCAAAGGTTCCAGTCTTGTTCCTTTTCCACCAGCTAAAATAACAGCACAATCGATTTTTGCCATAGTTATCAGCTTTGAGACTTGTTGAAAACAGAGCTTCTTAACTGTTATCTTTCTTATTTTTTCTTTTCTCCAACCAACCAACTTTACAATCTTCAATACCTTTTAAATCGAATTCTGGAACTAATGGCTTAATGTCGATGAGAGGTGTATTATTGAGTACATCTATGCCCTTAACTAGTAATTTACATCCCTCAATCTTGATTAGACGTACAACGGACAGACCTATATGATTAGGACGGTTGAAGTGTCTAATAGCGAAGATACCTTTAGGTTCATCATCTAGAAATGGTTTAACTATCAAATTCTCTTCTTCAGACCGATCAAAATAATAGAGGAGAATAATGTGAGAAAAACCATCTAAATCTTTTAGCCCAGTTTTGTATTCAGAATTAACACAGACCGTACCAAAAGCATCAGAAAAACCAGGTTGAATAGGAGCATCATCATACTCTTCAAAAGGAGTTTCAATGAAACCAATTGGTTTTATAGTAAATTCCATAAGAAAAAATTATCTTATATATTTATCACTGTTTTGGATAAAAAAAAAGATAGAAAAAGTGATAATTTTTATATTTTTCTAATATTTCAAATTATTGTTTAATTTTTCAAAAATTTTATATATATCTTCAAACAAAGCTAATATTTGAGTTACCATTGGAGGTGGTAATAATTAAAAAGAAACATATTGCAATATTAACTCTGTTTATAATATCAATTTTCAGCTTCTCTATCATAAATCAGACTGTAGTCAGAGCTGTAACTATTGAGGGATATACATTCTCAAGTAACTTAGTAGCAGATGTTGAATTAGCTTGGAAATTGACAAAATACCAATTTACTCCTGAAGATTCTGGAGACGAATATACTTTTCTTATAAAAGAAGGAAAAGAAATGTCAGAAGGTGATATTTTCAAAATACAATTGCTAAAAGATCTGAATGATGTAAGTTTGGGTAGCTTCTTTGACTTATACAATACAGAAGTGCAATGGGGAGAATATTACTTAAATGATGCTTCCTTAGGAAAAAACGCTTCTGCTATATTTTGGTTTGGTCCAGACACTAGCGTAGGTTCAGTAATAACCGCACCAATACTACCTGTTACAATTGAATTATCAACTGGAAATGAAAATTACTTTGATTACATAACAGAGAATTTTGAAGCTCTTCCAGATAATCTAACAGAGGGCTTAACAGTAAAGAATTCCGCGAGTACTTTCTCTATGAAACTTGAAATGCACGGGACAGTTATGATTTTTGGTAGTTTTAAGATAGACTATGAGTTGGAAGTGGTTTATAACAAAGAATGGGGAGTACTTGCAAAATATGATCTATATGAAAAAGTAACAAGCGGAGGAGATTCTGTGAAAGTTGAAATATTATATGAATCTGAAATAAAGGAGATACAAGTACCTTATAACTGGACATTCGGTTTTATAGCTCTTTTTGTTACAGGAATAGCTGTTTTATTAAAGAGAAAGAAGAAATAAAGTCTTAACAGGATATTCAATTCCTTTCTTTTTCTATTTTTCTGCAAAGATTAACAGATTCAACTAAGCTTTTCTTATTTCTTTCAATACATTCTTTGCTTCATTGGAACTAACATCATACCAGTTTTTGTATGCATCCGCAACAGCAAAAGGATACCTAGTTCTAACATTTAAACAGATTATCTTATCAGCTAAATCCTCTATTTGTTTGAGAGAATCTAATGGTGCGGTTGGTACTGCAATTATGATCTTCTTAGCTTCCATCTCTCTCAACCATGTTGCTCCAGCGATCATCGAAAAACCTGAAGCTACACCATCATCAATAATTAAAATTACTTTATCCTTAACATCATAATCAGACAATTCATAGAAGCGTTTTCTTTCCTCTATTGCAACCAAGGCTTCCTTGACTTTTCTTTCAACGGCTTCTTCATCAATGTTATAGGTATTGATTATTTCTTGATTGAAAAAAACTCTACCATCTGGAGTAACTGCACCCATCCCCGCTTCTTGGGTCCAGGGAACATGAACTTTTCTGATTAGAAGAAGATTAAACTCCAGAGGTTGGAAATGATGAAATAGAGGTTCTGCGACAGGTATTCCGCCATTTGGAATAGCAAGAAGCATATCCATGCTCTCTTTCTCCAAAAAACTAATTAACTGATTACCTGCTTCTTTTCGTGAATTGAATATATGATATTTATTCCTTAATGATTCATTTTCGATAATCACATGATATTTCTAGTGTAATAATACATTAATTTTGTTAATCATTATAGAAAAAACTTGTCGCATAGCTTGAATAAATCTAGAAATTATGAAAACTTTTAATATAGGAACAAAATTATTGTTTGAACAATAGTTTAAAACTCAAAGAAAATCATATCTGAGATGTTCTAGACTTTGCTTCCCTCTAACAAATCATTTAAATAGAAAAAAGGCTAGTTTAAGCTAGGGTAAATGGTGGGTACAGTGAGCCAGAGAATCTTTAAAATTACACTGTTAGGAGAAGGTGCAGTAGGTAAGACATCACTCCGTAGAACATATCTAGGAGAGAGTTTCAAAGAGGGGTACATGATGACTATTGGCGCGGATTTCGCTGTCAAAAAAATGAACATCAATCAAGTAGAATATACCCTTCAAATTTGGGATCTTGCAGGTCAACAAAGATTTTCAGCTGTTCGAGAGGTCTATTATCGTGGAACTGCTGGAGCTTTATTAGTCTTTGACATTTCCCGACCTGAAACTTATGAGATTTTACCTAATTGGCTTCATGAGCTAATTAGAAATAATAAAAATCGTATAGTTCCACTCGTGCTTATTGGTAACAAAGCGGATCTTCGTGAATCCACTCCTTACGCCGTTCCAACAGAATATGCAATGGAGTATGCAGATCAATTATCACAATGGTCAGGATTTTATGTTCCTTATATGGAAACTTCAGCTAAGACTGGATTAAATGTTGAACAAGTCTTCGCACTTCTAACAGAGAGTATATCGCAATATTTCGAAAGAATGACAGTAGAACATAAGTAATTCATTCTACTTTCTTCGATTTTTCTTTAATTTCTAATTTTCACTCTATACCCAACCCAAATTATTTATAGAACATTTTTAAACAGCCTTTAAGTTAGTAAGATGATCGAAATGATAAATCCAGAGCAGTTTCTTTCTTTTCTTTCAGAGAAAGGTTTTTCTCTAGCTTCAGGTGTTCCTTGCTCCTATTTCAAAGACACATTTGTTTCACTGGAAAAATCAGATAAAATTTACTATATACCTGCGACTAGAGAAGATGAAGCTGTGGGGATTGCTTGTGGATATTATCTTGGAGGTAAAAGTGGTTTTCTTATTCTTCAAAATTCCGGTTTAGCAACCATTGGTGATGCTCTTACTTCACTTGCTCAGCTTTACAAGATTCCTCTTTTGATATTTGTTAGTTATAGAGGATTAGAACCTGATGCTGATTTTCCCGAACATTTAGTTATGGGAGATGTCACTGAAGATGTTCTTGAAGCTTATCAAATTCCTTACTGGATACTGAAAGAAGAAAACTGGGAAAATACCATGGAACAAGCTCTAAACGTTATGAATGATTCTTCTTTACCTGTTTGTGTCCTCGTCAAGAAGGGGGTTTTAAGCCAATGAAAGGAGCAGAAGTAATTCAGAAGCTAAATGAATACTTAACTGGAGAGGAGCTAATTGTTAGCTCAAATGGTAATGTAAGCAGACAAGCATATAATCTTCTTCCACAACCTCAAGTCTATCTAAGAGGAAGCATGGGATTACCTGTTTCAATCGGTTTAGGGCTAGCTCTTTCCCAACCTAAGAAGAAAGTAGTTGTGATCACAGGTGATGGGAATTTTCTTATGGGATTAAGCTCTGTAACAACTGTTGGTTTTGTTAAACCAAATAATCTTAGGATCCTGATTATCGATAATGAATCTTATGCAACAACTGGATGTCAAGAAACAATCTCTTCTACAATTGATTATGCTGAAATGATCAATGGGATGGGAATCGAATCAGTAATATCAATCGATCTAACAAAGGAGAAGGAATCATCCTCTGATTTATTAAATAAGTTTGTTGAGAAAGAAGAATTACAGGTTTTACACATTCGAGTTGAAATAGATGATATTAATCTTGAAAACATTCCCTGGCATCCTGTTGAAATTAAAGAGAATTTCCAAAATAGATAGAAAGCATCATTTAAATAATTTCCAACTTATTTCTGTTTAATGA
>JAGLTP010000293.1 GCA_023135215.1 Candidatus Heimdallarchaeota archaeon | reverse complement strand
TAGATACAGTTCTCTATATTCCAGCAATCTTTCTTTCACTAATTCTACTTATATCAGGAACTGAATTGTCATTGCAAGAAAGAAAATATGAAGTTTCTTCTTTAAAGTCACAGGGAGCAAGTCCAAAACAAATCAAGCAAATGATATACACTGAAGTGATAATTATAGGTATAATTGCTTCATGTATTGGTATTCTTTTAGGTTCTATAATATCATCAATTGTATTATCTATTTCACGTTTTATGTCTGTAGATTTTTCTACATTCAGTGAAGCATTTCGTACAATAAACATAACTCCATTTCCAATTCTAGGCACGATATTTATCTCAATGGGTATTTCTTTAATTACTACAACCACTAAAACTAAAACTTTCATTGCCCAGGAGGTTGTTGAGGGAACCACAATTGAAAAGAAGAAATCTAGTCTTTTCAAACGTATCTATGGCGATTACATTATTTTCATAATTGGTTTATTGGGTGTCATTCTAAATTTCATTCAAGATTTGAATCCTGAAGTTTCTTTTGGTTTTTCAGTAGTATTAGTGCAATTTATGTCACCAATTTTTCTATGGTTTGGAGCAGCTTTTATCGCAAGTCGTGTTGCAACGAAAATCCCGGAAATCTTAGATAGATTTATTATAAAATTTTTCAAAGATATTGGGATGCTGATAAAAGGGAGTCTAAGTAGAAGAAATCAACAATTTCCACGAATAACCGTTCTGCTTTGTCTTTCTATTTCTTTGAGTGTGTTAGCAACAATACAAGGATATACTGGAGATCAATCACTTGAGCGACAAGCTGAATATCTAACAGGTGGGGATTTAAAAGTAGAAATTTACACTTCTTCACTTTCTCTTTCAGAAACAAATTTCACAGGTTTTGAAGATCAAATAGAATCAGTCACACCTATCTATTATGCAAATTTGAAATTCTCTCTAACGACGAGTTATTATCGTACTGCTCATTGTTATGGAGCGAATATCTCACAGTATATGGAAAATGCTCTTTGGCATAAAGATTCACTTGTAAACTATAAAGATTGGAAAACTGGTTTAGCTACATTAGAGGATAACCCAACTGAAGTAATAGCAGTTGATAAAGAAACTCAAGAAATAATAGATTATGCACAAAATTCCACTCTTCAATTTGCTAGTAGAACAGGATACTTACCAACAGCTTCTGCAGAGGCAAAAGTAATATTTGATCATATTCCAGCAATTGAGAATTCAGCTTTATATTCGAGTGATGTTAGTGTGTTAGCCGATACTGAATTCCTCTTTGCTAACTTCAAGAATGATACTCGAATAATTCGTGCAATAGTTAATCTTAAACCTG
>JAGLTP010000292.1 GCA_023135215.1 Candidatus Heimdallarchaeota archaeon | reverse complement strand
AATTTCCCAGCAGCATCCAGTGTAATAGGAGTTAAAAACATCTTATTTCGATGCCACATTTTATCTGATTGGTTTTTCAGTGTCTTGATAATCTTGGGGTGATTGTGACCTAAATTAACGCACCACATGCCTGATTCACAATCGAGGTATTTTTTGTTCTCAATATCCCAAACCCATGATCCAGATGCTTTTTCTAACAAGGTGGATTCAAATTCATTGGTCTTTAAAATAGGAAAATTCATTTTATACAACTGACTTTATTCTCGTATTTTAATTAATTTATCTGAACACCTCTAATTTAAGTCATAACTGGAAACCGGATTAGCAATTACTTATATCATTGTATGAGATTATCGTCTCACAAAAAGAGAAAGTATTATAAGTGCTGAAATTTCTTACTTTATATAGTGATAAATATCCACATATTAAACAAAAAGTAGGTCAATTATATGGATGCAATTGAGAAATTTAAAAAAAGATTAATCGATAAGGATAATCCTCCAGAATTAGTTGAAGAAGCAATTTCTATCTTAACTGAGTATCATGATTTTCTAAAGGAAAGAAACAAAACTTTTGAAGAGACTACTTCAGAAGACTTTTACGAATTCTCTCAGCAGCTTATTGATGAGAAGAAGAACAAAGGTCTTGTGTATGAGGTGTTCATTGGTTTTGGAAATTTCACAGAAAACAAGACATTAGTAATGTTGGGAAGAGAAGTTTTTGATGGAATTGAAGTCATAGAGAATTTTTCAAAGAGATTAATAGAAGAATATAGTAAGGAATTTAGAGACAAAATCTTTGGAGATGTAGAATTACCTCCTCTAGGCATAGATCCTAAATCCAAACCGGAATATACTAAGAAATTGATAAGTAGATTTGTTGATGAGGTTGGAGAAGAACAGAGTGAAAAATTCTTAGCTAAAGGATTAAGAGATTCCTATTATGAATGGAGAAAACCTGATCGAGAAAAATTCCTTAAAGCAAAAAATATAGATGAATTCCTGAATGAGAAAAGAAAAAGACAAATAGAAAATCTTGAAAAACA
>JAGLTP010000291.1 GCA_023135215.1 Candidatus Heimdallarchaeota archaeon | reverse complement strand
GATAACTATCCATTTATAACTTTGAAAGAACGAATGTTAGGTTATAATTGGTTGGATTTAAAGGATTTAACATTGAAGCCCAAACAGTAAACTAGTGATTGAAATATCCGCAGCAATTGGTTTAGATAAAAATGGTTATGCTAATGAAGAATTCCACACTGTGCCAGATGTTTATTATGAAAGTACAAAAGGAAATTGGTCAGAATTAATAGATTTTGCAATCAAAAGTGTAAGCTAGAGAAAACTAGTTTTTAATAATAAACTAAAATTAAAAAGAGATATAAGTAAGAGGAGAAAAGAAAAGCTGAGAAAATGGTAAAACTGGAACTTCTTACCGAGCATGTTGTTGTTGACACAACCACCCAAAATTCAACAAGATCTTGTGTCTTAGGAGGAATTGTATTAGAAAATTACTCTATAGCTGTTGATAGTGGAGACTCATTAGAAGTAGGAAAAGAATTACGAAAAGAGCTATAAAACCATTTCAAGTTACCTGTAGAATACTTGTTTCTCACTCATACCCACAATGATCATAGAAATGGAAGAGATGCTTTTAATGATGTAACACTTATTGCTAGCAAGCAATGTATAGAAAATATGCCGAAGAGAATTAATTTCAAGAAATGGTCATTAGAAACATTCGAAGAGAAATTTATACTTGAGGATAATGATCAAAGAGTTGAATTTTATCGTGTTGGAGGACATAGTGTAGGATTTAGTGTAGTTTATTTTCCAAGTGAGAAAGTCCTCTTTGCTGGAGATCTCTTTCTTACAGAACCAATCAATTTTGGTCTTCCTTTCATGGGATTTTATCAAAACAAAACAAAACGAACAGGTAACCCAGAAGAATATATAGCAGCATTTGATAAATTTAAGAAAATGGATATTGCTGCGATTGTCCCTGGACATGGAGAAGTTATTCATAATCCTCAAGAGTATTTAGATGAACAAATCTCATTTTATAACGCTTTGAAATCACTATTTGTTTCGGCTATTGAAGAAGGTAAAAGTCTGGAAGAAATAGAACTGCCAAGATTGAAACCTATTGAAAGGGCGTATGAGATTATTGAGCTTAAATCCAAAAAAAGCTATGCTCTCCGATTTTTAGATAATTATCTCAATTGGATTAAGAAGAGTTTTTACAATTATTATAGTGGGGAATTCGATTAATTACCATATTCTCTATTAGCCAATTATTATCTTTCAAATAGTTAAATAAATACTAATGGACTTGTAAACTTATGTCAAAAGAAAATGCTCGTACTGGTTGGTTCTTTAGGGATGATGAACCTCCGAATGACAACGCTTATTTTGAAAATATGTCCAGAGCTGTATTTCAAGCAGGTTTAAGTTGGCAGATGATTGCAGATAAATGGTTAGCTTTTAGAAAAGCGTTCAAAGATTTTGATATAGAAGAAGTCAGTAATTTTGATGAAGAAGATATTGAAAGATTGTTATTAGACAAAAGTATAATCCGAAACAGATCAAAGATAGAGGCTGTTATTGTAAATGCGATGGCATTTATGAAGATAAAAGAAGAATTTGAGTCTTTTCGAAATTATATAGATAATCTGGATAAATCAGAAAATTACAAATTTGTAAAGAAAGAGCTAGGAAAGAGATTTTCAAGAATGGGACCAAAATCCGCTAAGATTTATCTGTACAGTATTGGAGAAAACATAAAGCATGAAGAATAACTCAACCTAATTGAGCTTATGCATCATCTAATTCTTCGAAATTAAGTTTAAAATGACTTGATGCGAGGAATGCTTCTGGATCTTGCATGAATTCAATCATACAATCTCTTTGACAAAAGTATAATGCTTTTCCTTTGTAGGTAGTTTTAACAATATTTCTTGGGAGATGTGCACCACAACATGTTTTTGTTGCCATGGGTTTTTCTCCAGATAATTCTAATTAAGAATTATGTTTGCTCCAAATTTCCACTTTAGATAATTTGACGTAAAGATTTAAAAAAATGAAAACGTTATAGTGGTTGTAAAATGACAAGCATAATAAACCAGAAACTGACAAGAAAAACTTGCTTAGCGACTCTTTTTATCTTTATTTTATTGCTTCAGCTTTCAAGTTATAGGGTTAAAGGAATTCAAAATGAAATAGACAGTAATTCGAAATTAGCGCTAACATCAACTGTTGGAATTGTTATCGACGATGCGAATATAACATCTTATAGTTCTTCAGGAACAGGTTCTTCAGATGACCCATATATTATCGAAAACCTGATGGTTAATACTACAGACTCATTGGGTATAAAATTCAACTATGTTACATCATATTTTATTCTTCGTGATTCTTATTCAAAGGGATCAACTTATGGTGTTTATTTGAGTGGAGTTACAGAAGGCAGATCCCAAATAATCAATTGTACAATTGAAGGAGCACTTTCACTTGGAGGAATAAACTCTCATTATATGACTGTTCACAACTGTACTCTTAGAGCAGGACAAGGTTCTTCATTCTCTCGAGGACTTAATTTTACAAAGAACATCATGGAAATTAAAGGACCAGCTAGTAGCTCACTAATACGTATTGAAGATGAGAATAATATTTTTGAAGACAACATATTTTACGGAGAATCATCAGCTGTAAGAATAACCAATGTTCTTAATTCCTCTATTAGGAATAACATTCTGAATGATGCAGGGTTCTACATATATGAAGATAAAGTAATGAATATCCTAAATAACACTTATGAAAATAATATTGTAAATGGGAAACCATTTGGATTCTTTTACAATCGTTCAGATGAAACTATTACTGGAAATCAATATGGACAAATATATGTATTAAATTCAGAAAGCATTAACTTTGAAGGATATGAGATGGGAGATGTAAACGTAGGAATACAAGTCCAAAAATGTACAGATATCTTGATAAAAAATGTTAATGTAACAGGGGATGATGGAATTGAAGTGAGAACAGTTGAAGGTCTTGTAATAGAAAATTGTCATCTTTATGGAGATGGGAATGGAATAGAATTCTATTATGTAAATGACACAGTTATTCGAAATAATTACCTCGAGGAATTTCGTTATGGGATAGAATGTAATTTTATGGATAATGTCCAAATTTATAACAATACAATATATAATGCGACGGAGATAGGTATCTATTTTGAAGATAATTGGAACATATTTGTGATTTTCAACATAATCAGCTGTTTTGTCCAATCAGAAGGGAGTCAAATGTCTATAGTTTTTAGTGTGTGCGAGAATGTAACAGTGTATTATAATATCTTCATAAGCTTAGGAGATTTGATGGCTCATCCTGCTGAAGAATGGACTGTGGCGAATATCATGTGGTATAGTGACACACTAGAAGTTGGAAATTACTACTCAGACTGGAATGGGATAGGTACATATTCATTAGATGGAGATGGAGGTAGTGTGGATCTCTACCCCTTCATCGACATAGATGAAGACGATCTTACTGAATTTGATGAAGTAATCGTATACTTCACAGATCCCTTCAATGCGGATAGTGATTCAGATGGTTTGGATGATGGGGAAGAAGTAAATACTTATGAAACGGATCCTCTCTCAGAAGATAGCGATTCTGATGGTATGGATGATTTATGGGAAGTTACATATGGTACAGATCCCAACTCTGACGATGCAGATGAAGACCCAGATGAAGACGGATTGACAAATGGTGAGGAATACAATCACAATACTCATCCAATGAACAACGATACTGATGGAGATGGATATTTAGATGGAGAAGAAGTTGAAGCGGGAACAGATCCTTTGAATAGTTCGAGTTTTCCAATAGCAGGTGGCAATCCATACTTAGGACTTATAATAGGGCTAGCTGGAGGATTTGGTGCAGTTGTGGGAATAAGTACATACATTCTTATTAGGAAAAGAAAAGCAAAACCATCGTCCAAAAAAGGAAAGAAATAGTTTTTCTTTTTTCTACTCAAATTCTTTTTTTATTATTTTTATTAACCCATGCTAATGCAAATAAATAAATACACGGCTATCAAAGATGCACGAAATAGAAACTCTATTTCTGAGCTGACCTTGCAATGACTAACGAAGATAATCTAACTATTGAGATGGTTTCAAAAATAGAGAATAAACCTTCAGTTAGAGAAGTACTTACAAATGCAACTTTCATGGTTTTATTCGCTGCTCAATTTATTGAAAACATCGGTAGATCAATATCCGGTTTAGCTTTAGAGTTTCTCGTTTTTGAGCTCACTGCAAGTCCGTTTCTAATGGGTGTTCTTGCAATAATATGGTTACTCCCTTTTGTCGTAATAGCTCCATTAGCCGGGGCATTAGCTGACCGTTTTGATCAGCGTAAACTCATGCTTATTTCTAACATAGTCAGTGCTATCGCTTCAGTTGGTTTTGTGATTGTTTACCTTTTCATAAATCAATTAACAACTAGTCAATATATAATTGTACAACCAGCTCTAAATTTTCCTATTGCCACTTTACAACCTGTTCCTAACTATCTTCATTTCCTTTGGCCTTTATTCCTTCTTTGTTTCATAAATTCAGCGTCTGCAGCATTCTTCTTTCCTTCTAGAAATGCTTACACTCGATTAATTGTTAAGAAAAAGAATCTTCTAATTGCTAATTCAGTTGGATCCTCTGTGTTTCAAGTTGCAACAATTTTCGGTTTTGTTCTAGCAGGACTATTAGCTGCTCGCAGTTATTTGCTGAGTTTCATAGTCGATGCAACAACTTTCGCTGTCTCAGGCATTTTGATTGGAGTGATTTTCTTCATAGGAAAGAAACCCCCTGAAGTTGTAAGAGAGAAAAGTAAGAACATACGGCAGGAGATGAAGCGTTTTGGCGAGGATATTGCAGTTGGGTATCGGACAATTCGTAAATATCCCAAGATATCTTACATGCTCTTAGTTTTCTCTTTCATTACCTTTTCATTTGGAGCGATAAATGTTCTTTTCATAGTAATTCTTCAAGGAGAAATGGGATTAGGACAAACGTGGTACGGTATTTTACAAGCTTTAATGGGAGCTTCTGGAATCATTACAGCTTTAATACTTATGAAAATAGGGAGGATAAACCGGAAGATATTGGTACTAAATATCACGTTTGCTTCAGTAACTGTGTCTATGTACATTTTTGCTGTAGTAAGAAATCTCTATGTTATGGCAATCATTATGTTTAGTTATGGAATCATGTCAGTTTGTATTAATGTTCCTTCTTCAACCTTGATCCAAGAATCAGTTCCCTATGAATTACAAGGGAGAGTATTTGGTACGCAACAGTTACTACAAGGAGTGGCGCAATTATTGGGGATGGGGATTGTTGCACTGATTGCGGAATATGTTTTACCTATGTGGGTACTGCTTGCAAGTTCAGGAATTCTAACCATAACAATAATTATTGGTTTTATCTATTCAGGAAATAAAGGTCTAATGGGATCAGACTATCCAGAACCCACTGGAGTAGAAGAAATTGTGAAAGAAAAAGCAAAACCAGCATTAGTAAGTGGAATTTCTAGAAATCCACCAGTAGAACAAGACTAAACTCTTTTAAGACAATCTAAAGGACGAAACTTTTTAAATGGAAGAATCGCTGCTAAAAATGTGATTTCAGACAAACAAATTGAAGAAAAGGTTGAGGAGTTATTAGAAGAGCTAACACTAGAAGAAAAGTTCAAACTAATGGTTGGATTCTTTAGATTTCAAACAAACACTATTCCGAGATTAGGAATTAAAACATTCAAAGTGACTGATGGACCTCTAGGAATTTCTCAACACTCTAGCTTTCTTAGAAAAAATACCAAGTTTCCAGGAGGAATTAATCTAGCAGCTTCTTGGAATCGAGAATTAGCTTATGAATGTGGGGAAGCTATAGGTAGAGAAGCAAGAGCAACAAACAGATTATGTGTCCTTGGTCCAGGAATAAATATTGGAAGAACACCTCTTAATGGAAGGACTTACGAGTATTATAGTGAAGACCCGCACTTAACTAAAGAGATAGCTATACCATTTGTAAAGGGGATTCAAAGTCAAAGAATAGCTGCATGTCCTAAACATTACGTAGCAAATAATCAGGAAACCCACAGACACACCATTGATGTTCAAGTAGATGAAAGAACATTACAAGAAATTTATCTCAGAGCATTCAAAGAGATTGTAGAAGAAGCAGATCCATGGACTATAATGACTGCATACAACTTAGTTAATGGAGAGTACGTTCATGGAAGTTACAAGCTGTTAAAAGAGACATTGATGAATAAGTGGGGTTTTAATGGTTTTGTAATGACAGACTGGTGGGCAACACAAGACAGAGGTGTAACACAACCAACAACCGAAATGGCAATAAATGCAGGCTTGACCTTAGAGATGCCTGTTCCAATCCTTTATAGAGAAGAAGTTCTTCTTGAAAACTACAGTAAAGGAAAGTACACTGAAGAAGATATCAATGAACTAGTTAGAAGATTATTGCGTGTTTATACTCAAGTAGGGATGTTTGAAAAGGAAAAGGATTTACCAAAAGGAGAAAGAAACACCAAAAGACATCAAGAATTAGCAAGAAGAATGGCAGAAGAAGGTATTGTTCTACTAAAGAATGAGAAACAACTTTTGCCTTTGAACATTAGTGAAATTAATTCTATCGCTGTCTTAGGTCCTAATGCTAAAAGGAAGTTTGGAAAAATCTTACTTGGAGGAGCAGCAGCTGTAACTCCACCTTATGAAATCACACCCCTTAAAGGATTAAAAGAGAAATGCAAAGGAAAAGTAAAGATAATTAAAGATCCTTCCAGAGCAGACGTTGTTCTTCTTTTCATGGGCCTTAATCATGATTCCCAAATAACGTTATTATCTGACAAAACTAGAGAAGATAAACCTGAATTTGGAAAAGAATCAGAAGAAGTGGATAGAACAGTATTTGGATTACCAATAGCGCAAATTAAATTAATAAAGAAAACTATCGAAATTAATCCTAATACAGTTGTTATTTTAAATAATGCTAATCCAATATCTATGGAAGAATGGATTGAAAATACACCTGCAATTTTAGAAGTCTGGTATCCAGGAATGGAAGGTGGAAGAGCAATTGCAAATGTTTTGTTTGGTGATGTTAATCCTTCAGGAAAACTTCCTATGACTTTCCCGAATAAAATTGAAGATAATTCAGCACATAAATCAGAAAGAACATTTCCAGGAGTAGATTTGAAGGTATACCATGAAGAAGGACTATATGTTGGATATAGACATTTTGACAAAGAAAATATCAAGCCTCTATTTCCATTTGGGTTTGGTCTTTCATATACTGAGTTCAAATTTGAAGAAGTTAAAACTACTGCTAATAAGATAAATACAATCCATGAAACATTTGAGGTTAATGTAAAAATAACTAATGTTGGAAATAGAGCTGGGAGTGAAGTTATTCAGGTTTATTCTGAAGATGTAAAAAGTTCAGTTGATCGACCAAAGAGAGAATTGGTTGGGTTCGAGAAAGTGTTCCTAGAACCTAATGAAACACAAATCATATCCATTGAAATTAAAGGTAAGGATTTAGATTTCTATGATGTTTCAAACGATGATTGGAACTTAGAAAAAGGAGATTTCATCTTACATATAGGTAATTCTTCGAGAGACATTCATCTAGAAGAAAAGATAACTGTAATGAGCTTTGAACACAATTATATTTTAGTAGTTATTTTGAATGCACCAAACCTAAGAAGTGTTTGAAATAAATATAACCTTTTATAAAACTAAAAAAATCTACAATTGATGAAATCCTTCCAAGTCGTTGACACCCTTCTTTTCGATATGGATGGTACTCTTACAGACCTAGGTAAGAGATGGTGGGAGCCTTTTTTCAGAGCATTAGACAAATTAAAACCTGAACACGATGAACAGAAAAAGCAAGAAGCTTTTGAAAAGGTTTTATCAAGAGTAATGGAAGTAGAGATGGGACACGCTAAAATCTTGAAATTGAAAATGTTCTTTAAAGCAATTAAGGATTCGGAAGCTTCCTTGTTGGAAGTTTATAGAGTTATGAAACTGGTTAGAAAAGATCCTCTAGCGTTCAAAGAAATTGTTCCCCTTGAAGGTGTTGCGGAAGTATTAGAGACTCTTCAATCACGTGGATACAAGCTGGCTTTAGTCACTAACGCTGGAGATAAAACAGTTGGTAGAGCTAAAAAGGCTTTAGATATTCTTAATAAATTTGATTTCA
>JAGLTP010000290.1 GCA_023135215.1 Candidatus Heimdallarchaeota archaeon | reverse complement strand
TTCTTCCAGGAATTGAGCAAATCACTCAATTTGAACTTGAAGAACTTGATTCTTTAGATGTCGATGACCATATTATTTCTTCTTTTGTAGATCGAGCAATTTCCTCATCAGCATCAGGATTGGAGGTAGTTTTTTCTGATTTACTCTCATTACAGAATAATCCACTTCTAATAGATAAAATCTATTCAATGCTAATGAGAAGGCTATTAAAATCAAGAGAAGTGAGTCCAGAAATTAAGATAGCTGATATGGTTACATATCTATCTGCGCATAAACCTGAATATTATAAGGGAAAACTGGAAAAGCTATTAGAAGATACTATCAATGCAAAAGAAGAAAAGGAATTCTATAATTATTTGAAAACAACTTCCTTAGTTGTGAAAAGCTCTCTCTTAATAGCCAGTGATATTATAGGGGAGTTTATCTCTAAATTCATTGCAACCGAAGATATCTATACTTTAGATAGGCTCAAACGAATCATCAATGTTTTTGCCATAACAGATCCTGATATTTTGCAACTAGTATGCAAAGTTCTCGTTGAATTATATAATGCTGAGCTTGAAAAAGAAGAAATTAATGAAAACATAATAGATAGAGCATTTGCTTTTCTTTCATTGTTTGATGGAGTGTCAGTTGGAACTTCCTTAATTTTCCATGATTCAGATAAAATAAGAGATTCATTTTTAGAAAAACTAAACAAAATGAATTTCCAAGATTCCTTCAAGCAAATCGTCTCCAACATAATTGAAAAATACAAAGAAGGTACATATGAAGAGCTATTGGAAACCCTACAAGGAAGAGAACTTCCTGAAGCTATCGAGCTTGAAATGTTGAAGAAAAAATACATCAGTAGTCTTTCCAAAGTAGGTTCAATACCTTTGGAGTTATTTGCTGAGAGAATAGGCCAGCCGCTTGAACAAACTGAGAAAATTATCTATGATATGATTCTAAAAGAAGAAATTCCTGCTAGAATCGAACTAGTAGATGGTAGATTATACATTGTTCAAGATGATGGTAAAGAAGAACTGTCAGAAGAAATCGTTGAAGAAGAACTAGAAGAAACCAAAGGTAAAATTAAAAAAGAGAAAGAAATTGAAGTAAAACCTTCTGAAGAAAAAATAGAAAACGAATATACTTGTCCTCAATGTGATAGGAAATTTTCAAGTGAACGCGGACTCAAAATGCATATTTCTAGAAGTCACAAAGAGAAATGAAGTTGGAAATATAGTCCTTTTTAAATAAACAGAAAAATGAGTAAGATTTTTATCTAAATTGCTATTGTTTTTAACATGGTTAAAACTCAGATAGCTGTTATAGGTTCTGGTTTGTTATCAGAAAATCAGAAAGAGTATGCTCTAGCAAAAGATTTGGGGAAAGGATTAGTTGACGAGGGTTATAGAATCTTATGTGGGGGATTAGGTGGAGTAATGACTGCTGTATGTGAAGGAGCAAAAGCTTCTCCTAATTACTCTGAAGGATCTACGATTGGTATACTACCTACATTGGATAAAGATCTGGTAAACCCTTTTGTTGATATTAGTATTGCAACAGGTCTCTCATTCGCTAGAAATCAGGTTATTATTGCATCATCAGATATAGTAGTATCAATAAGTGGGGGTGCGGGAACACTGTCTGAACTCGCATTTGCTTGGCAATTAAATAAACCGATTATTACACTTCGAAATACAGGAGGATGGTCTAGTAAACTATCAAATCAGAAAATAGATGATAGTAGAATTGACTCAATTATTTCAGTAGATACAATTAGTGAAGTTCTAGATTTAATATCGAAGATTTTGGAAGAGAAATAGGTTTACAACCAATTGACAAAAATTTTAAAGTGTTCTCCCCTATTTGTTAATATGCTTATTTGCTTGTTCAAATTGGAAGACGTAGGACCATCACTTGTCAATATGGTTTCCGATAAAAATGTTGAATTTGATGAATCAGTTGTAGAGAAATTTCAATTCTCAGGTTCCATCACCTACTCTTTAGTTTTTCAAGGAATGGTAACAATTGACGATTTTTCTACTGAACTCTATGGACCTTTTCCATTCGCATTTTCATCAGGATTTGTTCAATATGCATTCTCGTTTATTGCTGAGGATAAGTCGGTAAAAGATAAGAGAATGAAAAGCAGAACTCTAGGTTTAGTTTTAATGTTAGTCCCAGAGATGATGTCTAAAATCGATGATTTCCGAGAAGAATTAGCAAAAACTCTACTATACAAGTTTCATAATATTAAGAAGATTAGTCAAGTCAACAAAGCCTTTCTAACAGGTATTGTAAAAGACTATAATGAAATTATGACAGATTTACTAAGCACACAACAAGCTGATATGCTTGCAAATCAACTCATTAACTTTGTTCAGCAGAAGTCTTCAAAGAAAAAAAAACTGGCAGAAATTGGAATTATATATCCAAAGGAGTATATTGATTTAATTAAAAACTATTATGCGTCTTTTATGTCTTCTTTACCTTATGAGGAGTCTTCATATGGAGCTGATGCTGCAAATATCAAAACAAAAAACTATTCTTTTACCTTCAAAAGAGATACTTTAGTTGACGAAAAATTCATAGCCTCTATGGAAGCGTTAGTATTCATAATTGATGTAGCAAATAAGGATTATAAGGAAGTTTATTCAATATTAGCGGATTTAAAAACCAAACCGAAAATTGCTTTGGTTGTCTCTTTACCAGAAAATATTGAGAAAGCTAGTACATCATATGCAAAATTCTTCACAGGACTTCAAAGACACATAGAAGGATTGCCTTTCTTTTCTGCAAGTTTCACTTCAACGTATGATTTCAAGTCTAAAATGTTAGAAGCAATCTTTTGGACTCTTTCTCCTTTAAACTAAAAATTGAAAGAATGGTGTCTCAGAGAGAAATTTCTTCTAATGCAAGTTCTTCGATCTTTTCAGTTTTAATTTTAACACCAATACCTGGTGAATCTTTTGGGACATTGATTGTTCCATCACTGTTCAGCTTGAATATAGGATCAATAATATAATCTGAGTAATATCTTGCACTCTCACTGATATCATTGGGAAGTGAAAAGGTAGATAAGCTAGCAACCGCAACATTCTTAGCTCTTCCAATACCCGTTTCTAACATACCTCCACACCATAATGGTGTTTTTAGCTTTTCCGATAATTTGTGGATTTTCAATGTCTCAGTGATTCCACCAACTCTTGCAGGTTTCACATTAATAATCCTACATGCTTCGGCTTCTATTGCTACTCTTGCATCATCTACACTTTTTATTGACTCATCAAGGCAGATGGGAGTTGAAATGTCTTTTTGGAGTTTAGCATGATCTAGTATATCATAATATTGAAGAGGTTGCTCTATCATCATTAAATCGTATTTATCCAAATCAAGAAAAATATCCTTGTCTTTGTATCTATAAGCACTATTTGCATCGACCATCAGAAGTATATCAGGAAAAACATCTCTTATTTGTTTGATTATATCAACATCCCAACCAGGTTCAATTTTTATTTTGATTCTCTGATAATTTTGCTCTACTGCTATTTTGATTTTTTCCAAAAGAATATCAATGTTTTTTTGAATACCAAGAGAGATTCCAGCTGGAATGGATTCTTTAGATCCACTAATCAAATTCTTGAGAGATATATTGTTCAATCTTCCATAAAGGTCCCAGACAGCATCTTCTACACTTGCTTTTGCCATTTGATTCCCTTTAATATTGCTAACTAATCGTTGGTAATCTGAAGGATGTTCTAATTCTTCTTTTTTTATCCAAGGGATGATATACTCACTGATTATATATTTGCAGGATGAAATAGTCTCTCCAGAGTACCACGGACCATGCTCTGCAACACATTCTCCCCACCCACTCTTACCATCTGATTCCAATCTTACTAAAAGAATCTCACGCTCTTTTGTCACACCAAAGCTTGTTCGAAAAGGGTGCTTAAGAGCCATTTTTACAAGAAATAAATTAGCTTTTTCTATCTTCATTCCATCACCTTTACTGTTTTACAAATATAAATACTACTTATGATTAATTCTCATTTTCCTCTTTCTTCAAAATATGGTAACATCTGATAATATCAGTTTCTTTCTCAACAACAAAATCTATTGCTTTATAATCTTTATCGAAATAAGTTTCAAAGGCAGTTCTAGTTTCTTTTCTCCAGCGAATCAATGATTCTTTGTCTTTCTTTATCAATTCATTGAAATTTGATGGTATCTCGATTAACACGAATTGTGAATTTATTTCTAAATGTGCCTTTTTAACTACTAGTTTGTTGTTATCTATTTGAGTCTCGAATACCTTACAATTACTTAATTGATGCAGATGCGAAAAATCCTCGCTTTTCCCTTGTATTCTTTCTTCAACATGCTTTGAACCAATATACCAATTGCTGTAAAAACGGTCTGTATCTATCCCTTTGTTGAGGATATCTTTCATCTCTCCCCAATAATTCCTTTTGTAAGTACTACATACTACTCCTAATTTGTGAAGATTTAGATAGCAGTTTTTTGATTGTAAAGGGTCGAAAGTCCAGTTTATTAGATGATAATCATGTTTAATCGCCCAATCTCTTTGAACTAGTTTTAATTGTAAGCCTATTCCTTGGTTTTGATATTCCTTTCGGACAGCATTATGATGAGAATAGATAAAGTGACCATAGGGATCCTTGTTTCCAACCCAACCCCAACAATAGCCGATTACTTCTTCGTTTTTATAAGCTCCAATTACAACTCCTCCACTCTTTAATGTAGCATACATTAATCTCTTTGGAACCAGTTCCCTAGCAGGCATTCCCCACGCGTCTTCTTGTATATCTTCTAGAATATCATATTCAGAGAAATCTAGCATCTCCTTATATTCAAAAATAGTCATTGGTTTAATTGATTTTTTGAATGATAAAAATATTTTCCAATGAATCTATATACTTGAAAGATAAGAAACAGAGAAAAAATCATTCTCCGAAAGTAATGGAGAGTACTTCTGGATTGGTTAGTAGCTCAAAGGAGATTGATGTAAAGGCAACTGCAAGACTTCTTGGGGTGAATCCATCATCTTTTGTTTTTTCTTGTAAGATGTTTGTAAGCTTGTGTGTAATCGCTTTCTTCGTTTCTTCCATGAAAATCTTTGGATTGTCAATAAATTTAGTAAATTGTTCAATTTCAATTATCGGCAAAGACATTTGAGGGTATTCTTCAAAAACCTCAAACCAAATGTCGAATAAATATCTCAAATAGTGCTGTTGCTCATCCAGATCTTTTTTACCAAATTCATTAACAGCTTTCCAATCTAAAATCATCTCAATATTACTCTCAATTTGCATTTTCCATGATTCATCAATTTCTTTTCCTACTTTCAATCTCTTTTGCAAAGAATCTTGGAAAATTCTTAGAACCTTTTCTATTCTACCTTGAATGAAAGCAGGTTGAGTAGAGATCTCTTCTTCTGGCTCGAATCTATCGATTTCCTCTTTATGGATTATTTGACTAACTTCCACGACGCCGGTTAAAGATTGACTTAATTGTGATAAGTAAGGTTCTATAAGAATTGTATTAATCATATCATAAAGTATGTCCTCCCCTTTGGAAATAGGATATTTTGAGATTATTTTAGCATACAATTTTCCTGCAGATTCTGCACTCTCTATAATCTCACTTTGTTCAAGAGAGAGTTCTATAAAGTATGCGAAAATTGCAGAAATAAATCTCATATCAATTTCAAACTCTCCAACTTCAAAATGAAGATTTGCTTCAGATAATGCTGGAGAGAAATTTCGTTGAATCAACAAAGTCTCAATCACAGAACTATGAATCCCCATTTTTCGAAGATTTGCATAATTCTGAATAATAATCTCTGTGGATTTTTTTATTGACTTTAGTATATTGATAAAAGAAGCAAGCAATCCAACGAATTCATCATCAGTACATGACATCTTTTTATCTGTTGCATTTAATAGACCTGAAATATCATCTGCAAAGAAATGAGGATCATAGCTTTTCAATATATCTTCTGTTATTATTATACCATAAATAGATAAAGCCATATCTTTCTTTTGAGGTGATAGAAAACCAATATCAGTTTTTAATTTTTGACGTATTTCATTGAGAAAGGTTGGTTGAGTTCTCACGAATTGTTTGATCTTTGAGTCCAATTTTGAATACATATTTCTGAATTCACCAATTATATCTACAACATCTTTAGGTATGTATTTCATCTCAGTACTATCTCTTATTTCTTCACTCATTTCCAGCACCTCTGTGTTCAATAGAATGAGTATCCTTAAGGGATGGATATTTCTCGATATATTTGATTTTTACAAATGGAGTTACTTTCCACTTCTCCAAATCAGTTTTCTTAATTGTTTCTTCCCAAGCTGTTTGATTTGTTAGATTTGCGTAGATTGCATTCATTATCTTGTTTAGAGATTCTGATGACATTAAACGCGCATCATCATATCTTGTATCAGTTATAAAACCAAAAATTAGTATTTCATCAGATTCTTGTTTCTTATAACCTAATGTTAAGTCTATTATATCGCTAGTTGCTTTTACCTGGAATTTAACTTTAGAAGGTATTGTAATTAGATTTGTCAGCTTTAATGCAGAAAATTGATTAATAGAAGATATTAGATTTTTTGGAATTTCAGAGTCTTGTAAATATTTGAATAGTCTTGATGGAGATTCAATATTATTCTCCCCTACTATTTCCACTAAATCTTCTGGGTAAACAAAAGAAATTTCTTCTAAATTCAAATCTGGAGGAATTAAGACTAAATCTCCTCCACATTCACATTTTACTTCCTCTGGAGTTGAATCTTTAGAATAAGTCTTCTGACATTCTCCTATGCATTTCATTCGATCCATTATTATTTGAGCTCTGACCAAAAATGCAGATGTTATCATAGGAGTAATTTCAGAATCTTCGCTTTTTCCTCTTAAACTGCCTTCCTCGAATATTTGCCAATTATAAAATTTAGATAACTTTTCTAGATTCCTCTTGAGTTCAATTTTCTGATTTATATCAGCAATAATTTCAGATTCCTTTTGAAACTCCGTTCTTCTAAAAACACCTGTTAGTGATTGAGTTAAAGATTGGATTTCTTCGTTTGTTTCCTCCAAATTTAAATCTACAAAAGGTCCAATAATAATGTTTAGAAGAGTAAAATCCCGAGCGCTATTTCTAAGAATGTAAATTTTGTTGTTTATTTCTTCCTCGATTTTATCCACATTTACAAAAGCGTATCTAGATGCTTTGAAGAGAATGTTTGTTTCCGAAAACATGTTTTTAATATTGAGCTTTTCCAGATCCATCTCTCTTTTGGCTTTTACAGCGTCATCTGGGATTAGTTTTTTCCCTCCTATTATCTCTATTATCTGTGTATTTATGTCTAATTCCTTCTGAGGATAGCTTATTAGAAATAAATTAAGAGTATTTTCCTTTAATTGATTCTCATTTTCCATCTTACAAACTCCTTTTTTATTGAGTTTATAACATTAATTTCCATTAATACTAATAATTGAATATACATGAAGATGTATTTCAATTTTTACATAATCTCATCAATAATTGTTCATAACTAGTCATTTTTCAAGATTAATCTACAATCTTGTTCAATTGCAATTTCAGCCATTTTCTTGAATAGAGGAAATAAATTAACGTTATCCTTCGCAGAAACTTCATAATATAATGTATTTAGCTTTTCAGCGTATTTCTCTGCATCTTCTATTGAGACTTCTCTCTCGCTTTTTAGGTCATTCTTGTTTCCAACTAAAACTATAGGAATCTCTCCAACTCCCTTTTTCAAGGTTTCAAGCCAGAAATCTAACTTATCAAAGCTCTCCTGGCTGGTGATATCGAATACTATTGCTGCTGCTAATGACCCCTGAAAGTAAGTAGGCAAAACTGGGAGAAACCTTTCTTGAGAACCTGAATCAGCGATGATGAGTTTTATTTCTTCACCTTCAAAAATGGTATTCCATATAAGAAAATTAGCACCTAAGGTTGGTTGGTGAACTGGTGGAAAAGAATTTTGCGCTTGTCTTAGAGCAATAGAAGTTTTACCAACACCAGGATCACCACATAAAGATACCTTATAATTCTTTGGTGCCATATTGTATTAACATCACGTTTTCATCTGTTTTAAAGGCTTGTTATAAGGTAAAG
>JAGLTP010000029.1 GCA_023135215.1 Candidatus Heimdallarchaeota archaeon | reverse complement strand
TCCGTTTATTTTACAGAGCATCAATCATTTTTTACTCTTCTTCCTGTAGAGCAAATTATGGATCTTGCTGAAGATATTCAAAAAGATCCTAAAGAAGGAAAATATATACGTAAACTATTTTTCGATGACGAAAAGAAGAAAATCGAATTATTAAGAGGTACGAAGAAGATTCAAGATGAAGAAGCTTATCGCATGACAAGATTCAGAGAAGAACAATGGAAAAAATTTGGAACTGTTTTAGTAAAAAGAAAAGATGGTAAATTTCTAACATGGGGGCAAATAGAGTAAAAGAGAAAAGAGAGAAAAAAGAAAAAGAAATTACTTTTTCTTTCGTCTTAATACGAGGATTGTGCTTACTGTAAGAATTGGCAAAATTGAAACCCAGAATGCAGAAGGAGCTTTTAAGGTTAGACTGATTTCTTCTGTAGCTTCGTTTCCAAATGGATCAATCAGTGTAAATGATAAAGTTTGAATACCTGTTCCTGCTTCTTTAGGATTTATCTCGAACCATTCTACTTTCTTTGATGAATTAAAGTCTGCATTTATGACATTTTCACCTATTTGTACAGTTGCAGTTCTAAGTGGGCTCCATTCTAATATTTCTAATTTTATGTCAAATTTACCTTTAATTTCAATGTCATCTCTAATGAAGCTAAAGCTTTCCATATCTTTTGTTTTGTAAAACATATAGTTAATTCTAGGATTTTTGTTATCTGTTTTTTCCCAGAATGGAATTCCAGTATCACCATCATCAATATATTCAGGTGTTAGTGGGGAAAGATCAACTCCCATTGTTGCAAGAACCGTAGGAGCAATATCTTGCTGTGAAACAGGTATTGATTCTTCGTGTCGTACAGAACTATGACTCATCACAAATACGAGTTCGTTCAAATCATCTTTAACATCTGGCCAAGGACCTGCATTGTGACCTGTATCATACATACCATGATCTGTTCCAACTATTACTAAGGTCTCATCTAGAATATTTGCATTTTCAAGTTCATCTAAAATCAATCCTACTGCATCATCACATTCAATCATAGCATTCTTGTATTCAACGGAATCATCACCATACCCATGACCTTCTTGATCTGGTTGAGTTAAGTGAACTCGCAAGTAGAACCTATTATTCTTAACTGTGGGAATCCAATCTGCGGCTTTCTGACCAAGATAATCTGTTTTTAATACAGGTGATTTATACATTCCAAGACCTTCATCAAAACCGTGATAAGTTGCTGCTCTGGATTCAGGATCATCAGGTTGCCAAGAAAGGTTAGCAGAAGCTATCAAGTAATCTATATCACTCATACTATTGTCATAAATGGAACCTCTTGTCGGAGCTTGATTAATATAGGTCCAATTTA
>JAGLTP010000289.1 GCA_023135215.1 Candidatus Heimdallarchaeota archaeon | reverse complement strand
TGCATGTGTAGTTACAATTTGTGCAATTTCCGTACCAGTAAAAGCATATGGTTCATCTGATGCTACAATTCCGTAAGGATCAAGTAAATCATTTATAGTCCCTATATGCATTCCTGTGGTTTTTTGTAGTCCACCAATGCTTTCAGTTGTTTCTCCTAGGAAAGCTAACAGCAATCCTCCTCCTGCAGCTACAAAATTCTGTATAGCCAAAATCTCATTAGCCAAGACTATTTCCAGTTCAGAAGTGTGCCCTGGCCAGATTTTATACGGATTGTTGTATCCATCTGGATAATAAATATTAAACGGATCAGCTAACCATATAAAATCATAACTCGCTAGAAGATCATCAGTAATTTCGTTCCTCTCACCTGTAATATTCCAGGTTTTATATTCGTTTAATGCATAACCATTTTGATGAAGGTATTCCACTGGTAAGATGTTCTGTCCTAATGCAAAATCGATTGAGTAATCTGTATGCTTCTTTGAGTATAATATTTTACCTTTACCTTCAACTACAGTTATTTCTAGATGTGTAACTGCAGTGACACCATTTGTTTCAAAAGTAATATCTCCGCTATACACTCCTGTTGTTATACCATCAGGAACATCTATCGAAAGGTAGTAATTCTTTGTCCAAGGTTCAGACCATGGTGTTGTATTTAGACTAGCAATGGAAGTTATACTTCCACTCAAAACTGGAGCTAAATCGTCCTGAGGAGTAGAAGAAACTGAATTGATGAAAAACTCTCCATGGAATCCTTGGGGTACTGTTTCATAGAATGGTATTGGAAAATCTGGTAAAGCCCACAGAACTACGGGGAAACCGCTTCCATTTGTTGGAGCTCCTTGAATTGCTAAGAGAGCATTGTTAATATTAGGAATACCTGCACCAATTAGCAAGTAATTAGTAGAATAAGCATAAGCAGTTTTCATCAAAGCTGCCTTTACTAAACCTGAATCATATTGAATACCAAGTCCTTTCAAAGCATCAATTAGAACAACACTTGCTCCTGCTATATGAGGAGTAGCCATAGAAGTTCCACTAAGTGATGCATAAGTGGTTGAACTGCCAATATAACAACTCCAAATTCCAGATCCAGGTGCTGCTAAATCAGGTTTAACATAACTATCTTGACTTGGTCCTTTGTTACTATACGAAGCTAGAGTTCCACTCATAGTGGTTGCTGCAACACCTATAGTTTGTGGTGCTGAAGCTGGTGCTCCTGCCATATAGTAGTAATTGTCATCGTTTCCCATTGCACAGCAAACTACAATTCCACTTCCCATAACCTCTGTCATAGAAGCTTCACTTGCTTGAATACCTTCAGCATCTCCTCCACTGATACTATAAGTTAGCACATCTACTTTACCTAGTGCGATTGCATAATCCATCGCTGCTAAAAGTGATGCTGGTGGTATACCCGAATCACCAACAACTTCTGTTCTCCCAACAATGATTTCAGCTTCTGGAGCCATTCCTATATATTCTGGATTTGCTATACCTGCTCCTGCAGCAGTTCCTGC
>JAGLTP010000288.1 GCA_023135215.1 Candidatus Heimdallarchaeota archaeon | reverse complement strand
TGGATGGGTGAAGTTTTGACAAAGAACAAAGAAATTCAATTTATCGCTGCTCAAAGTGAGGCTGCTCCTAACTTACAGGGAGAATACAAGTATGATTTTGCAGATCATGCAGAAATGACACCAATGTTGAAAATGTATACTCTTGGTCATCAAGTAACCATGGTACCAATCTGGGGAGATGGACTAAGATATCATGGTAGTTCTCCTATTCTGAGTCTTCTAAGACATACTGGACATTTAGATGCAATTGCATATCCTGCTGATGAAAAATACGTCTTCCAAAGAGCAAGAGAATTTGTTCAAGCAGAAGGATTCCTACCTGCACCTGAATCAGCTTATAGTGTTGCATGTGCAATGGATGAAGCAATCAAATGTAAAGAAAATAACGAGAAAAAGACTATACTCTTCAATGTTAGTGGGCATGGTTTCTTAGATCTGGATGGGTATGGAAACGTTCTAGGGTTAAAACCACAACCAGAAAGATCTTAAAACTTTCAACTTAATTGGGTTTTTCCCAATTTTATTCATTTTTTCCTTTACTGAAGTGGAAGAGGAACAATAAAGCAATTTTTCTACTAATCAATTTCGTTAGTTTTAGTATAATATTTCGTTTACAGGAATGTTTGTTTTTTTGACATAATGTTTATATAATTTGTTGGGAACCCATGTCTTTGGTGCACTAAATGAACACAAATCGAAAAAAACCAACAACAAAAATAATAGCTCTTTTAGAGATTACTCTTTTCGTTGCACTATTTACCTTAACACCTATAATTTCGGTTGATATCTTCGCAACAAATTTCGAGTATGATCCTCAAATTCAACCATCTTACACAGTTCACGAACCAATAGTAATTTCCAACAATGGCAATTTTTCTGATTATGGTTTCAGTGGAACTGGTCTTATTGATGAACCTTATGTTATAAAGGACTATAACATTACTAATCACAACTTTGGAGAAGCTGGAATATTAGTAAGCGGCACAACAGCATTTTTTGTGATTACTGATTGCTATATACTTGCTCGAACGAAAGGTATAGAAATAGAAAATGTAGCTTCTGGTACTGCCACTATAATCAACAATACTTGTAGAGCATATAATGGCGTTTCTATTACTTTAAGCGAATCAGATAATATCGAAATAATTAACAACACTTGTCACTATTCTTTTGTAGGAATTTCGGCATATGAATCTATAAATGCTCAAATTATAGCGAATAATTGCTCTTTTAATACAATAGGGATTGAACTCCAGAATTCCGTTTCAGGTTATATTGTTAATAATACTTGTAATAATAATGGGAATAAAGGTATGTACATAACTTATTCTGATTCTACATCTATTATAAACAATACAATTGAAAATAATGCTAATGAAGGAATTTATACACGTAATACCCAATTTTTAACAATTTTCAACAATACATTTAGAAATAGTAAACATGGTATAGATTCCACCGCTGGAGGAAGCTCCATTACCTATAACAAATTCTACAATCATGTTAATGGTCTGTATTATACAGGGACTTGTACTGTAACTGACAATATCTTTATAGGTAACGATTATGGAATTATGGGCTTAACTGTCTATAGTAGTCTTATACAAAACAATTACTGTGCTAATAACACCGTGGGAATTTACGTTGAATGGGCTAATTATGGAACAATAGAAGATAATACTTGTGAATATAATTCACTATATGGTATCTGGATAAAAGATTCACTTCCACCTACAATACAAAGAAACACCTGCGATAATAATGACTATATCGGACTAAGAGTAGATAATATAAGCGGAGTAACTGGAGGAGATGTATTAGATAATGATTGTAGTGATAATGGTTATCTTGGACTTTCCGTTTCTCATAGTGAGGGTTCTACAATTGCTGACAACACATGTACAAATGACGGTCTTGCAATCTTTGATGGAAGCGTTGGAGATTATCTCTCTTACACAATTGTGAATAATATTGTTAATGGACAACCTTTCGGTATCTATAAAAATCTCAATAACACAGTCATTTCTGCAACTCTTGATGAACAATTAATGTTTATTAATTGCCATAACTTGACAATAAAGGATTATACACTAGAAAATTCTGGACTTGAATTACATTTAGCATTTTGTTATAATGTCACTCTTGTAGACAATTTATTTGAGTATAGTGATTATTATGGTCTCTATATTACTTCATCACTCAAAACTAATATAACCCTGAATACTTTTAGTAATATATTCTGTGGTGCCTTTTTATCACACTCCCATAATACAACATTGTTTGATAATGTGTGCAATAATGCAATTTATGGTTTCCATTTATACAGATCGCAGTACTCGAGTATATCTTCTAATACTTTTACAAATTCAGGAATATTTCTATATGAAAACTCAATAGCAGGTTATCTGACTCATATAATTGAGAATAACTATGTAAACAGTAAACCTCTAGGATTTTTCACAGAAGCAGTTACTTCTATTCCCTTAATTGCATATGGGCAACTTATTCTAATTGATTGTGAATTTTTGGACATTGAAGGTCTTACCATAAGTAATACAGCTATTGGACTGCAACTTATCTACTGTACGAATATAAACGTTGAGAAGAACACATTTAACAGCAATTATTATGGAATTTATCTATCATTTACAACATCTTCAATTATTCAAGAAAACACAGTATCATACAACTTTAAAAATGGAATTTACTTAGCATATTCGGATAATAATATCTTTGAATTAAACGAACTCCGTGAAAATATCGAATATGGAATATACATCGATGTAGCATCAGATGGTAATAGAGTAAGTCGTAACAACTTTTATGATAATAACCTTGCAGAATTGATTACCGTCTTTTTATCTCAAGGTTATGACCATCAGATTACAAATCATTGGTACGATGCTTATACTACAACTGGCAATTATTGGTCAGAAGGTCATAATGGATTTTATGTTATCGATGGTCCTGAAGTAGGAGAAAATAGATACGATGAGTACCCCTTGGACAACCCTGCAGTTCCACCAATTAGAGAATTCAATAGTAAACTGGGTTTCATTCTTATGTTAATAATCCCCTCACTTGTATCTATTCCAATCTTAAGAAAGAAAAAGAGAAATAAAATATAATTTAGGATTCAATCCTTCTTTTTTTTATTTTAAAAAATTTAAACATAAATAAATTTAAAGTTTGTATTTATTCAAATTTATTATTCATAAAACATTATATGTTTCGAACCAGCTATTAATTCTTCTAATGAAACCAATGAACTAATAACCAATTTCAGTTTCCACGTTATTATTAACAATTATATACTATTTTTTTGGTGTTTTAATACTTTTTTCGCTCTCAGTGTACTGAAACTAATCATGTTGAAGACATGGATAATAGTAGAAGAACAGCAGGATTCTATCGATGAGGTTTACCAAATTCTTTTAGATATTTCTCTTAACAGTATTCAGAAAGGATACTTTTCTCCTGCAATTACCATTCTCAAAGATTTAATCAATGACTTCCCTGAAACCGCTCTTCCTTATCTTTATCTTGCTAATCTCTATTCTATCAAAGACGAGAAATGGAAAGCTTTGGATAAATTCAATCAAGTCTGGGAGTTAAGAGAGAGTCTCCCTACTCTGACTCACCTTATCCCATACCAAGCTGTTTTCCTTTTACTGACTTTTGA
>JAGLTP010000287.1 GCA_023135215.1 Candidatus Heimdallarchaeota archaeon | reverse complement strand
AATGGACGAGGATTACTAAATCCATCTCATTTTTCTCTTTTATTTATTGATCTTCTTTTTTTTGTGTTTTCAAGGAAATAATTACTAACTAATCATTTCTCACGTTAGAAAATCTAAATTGTATGGAGATTCTAGAAAACTAAGACAACCTAATTCTTGTTTAGAATTCAATCATAGGACTTCAATGCTTTAGTAATCTTATCTATCATATCGCTAGTTACTTTATTTGATTCAAGCTCAACAATAGAAACCCACGTTGAATAAGCTGCTTCCCTCACCTTTTGATTTTCATCTCTAATGCCATCCACAATAACATCCACTATTTCAGGGGTAAGTTCTAATGTACCATCTGATTTGAGCTTTTGAGGAGTGTAGGACATATCTATTTTGTATTTAAGCTTATATCTTAAAAAATCTTTTCCATTTTTATTAAAAAATGGCAATTTTCATTGTTTTTAGAGATTCTAGAGGTTGTTGTAATGCAGACATGACTTGATTCTTCTGCAGAAGATAAAAATGTTTGAAAAGGAAATAGAAGGAAAACTCTCTATTCCTTGGTCATAAGTGCTATTTTTTTCGCAAGTTCTTTGGCTTGCATTAATACTTCCTTGGTAGCTGATCCTCTAAATTCAAGAAGAGGTTCAATTACTTCCCAATCTAGTTCTTTTAGTTGCTCTGCAGCTTGATGTAACGCTCTACCACTCCACATTGAAGAACCAAAGAAACCTACTATTCTTTCTCTGAGGTTTTTCCTCTTCATAAGATGTAAATAGTAAGATGCACCTAGGAAGGGTCCACCATCATAAGTTGGAATTCCCAGAATAACAGCTTTGTTTTTCCATGATTCTTTCAATAAGTAACTTAAGTGATGTCTTGAGAACTCTAAAACAGTAACTGGAACACCAGCTTCCTTTACACCTTCAACAACATATTCTACAACCTGCTTAGTGTTTCCGTACATGGATCCCCAAATAACTGCAACACCAGGTTTTGCTTTTCTTGCTGCCAGGTCGATATAAAGGTCTATAATTCGTTTAGGATCTTTTCTCCAAACTATTCCGTGTGCTGGAGCTATCATTTTTATCTGGAGTCCTGATAATTTATCCATAGCTTTCTGAACATATTTAACATATTTTGCTACGATATTACTGAAGTATCTAATTGTTTCTTCGTAATATTCATCGGGATTTACTTCATCATCAAAAATTCCAATATCTAAAGCTTTGTACGAGC
>JAGLTP010000286.1 GCA_023135215.1 Candidatus Heimdallarchaeota archaeon | reverse complement strand
AAGAATGAGTATCTAAAACTCGAAATCATCTTCAGAAATAAAGATAAATCAACATTTTGTGTTGAAAGTGAAAACACTTTAGTTTCTGATGAAAATGGGGAAATTAAATATGTAATTTCAATCAATAGAGATATTATAGAACGTGAAAAAACAGAAAGAAGAGTAAAAGAGTTTGACCAAAGAATTAGAAATATTATAGAAAGTGTACCAATTGGTATTGCACTTTCTGATCAAGAGGGAAATATCTATGATGCAAATTCTACCATGTGGAGGATGTTTGGAGCAAAATCTAACGAAGAATTCTTACAGGCACATGCTCAAGATTTCTATTATAATCAAATAGATAGAGAAACATTTCTTAGTCTACTTGAAACAGAAGGAAAAGTACACGATTTTGTTTGTCAATTTCAGAGTAAGGGTAGCGATGTTTTCTGGGGTTCAATCAGTTCTGTGATTGAATCTGAAGATATTGGAGAGAAAAGGTATTTAACTACTATTAAAAACATCACTGAAAGAAAAGAAACTGAAGAGGAGCTAAGAAGAAGTGAGCTTAAGCTTGGTGAGCGAGTGAAAGAGCTCATAGGATTATATACATTATCAAGTCTTCTAATAGATACAGAAAAATCGTATGAAGATATGTTTAATTCAATATTAACAGTTATTCCTCTAACCTTGCAATATCCTGAATCAACTATTGCAAGAATAATCAAGAAAGGAAATGAGTTTACATCACCAGATTTTGAAATTACTCCTTGGAAGCTATCAGAGGAAATCGTTATCAATGAAGAAAAACTAGGAGAGCTAGAATTTTATTACAAAGACGAAAAACCTGAAGAAGATGAAGGACCATTTCTTAGGGAAGAAAGAGATTTAATTAAGGCAATTGCCAGAGAAATATCTAGGTACATTCTGAGAAAAGAAACAGAAAAAGAGCTAACATTGAAGAATCAAGCAATTGAGACTTCTATTAATGGAATTGTTATCGCTGATCTTAATGGTTTTATTACTTATGCAAATCCAGCTTTCATAAAATTAGTGGGCTATAATAATTTAGAAGAAGTTTTAGGGAAATCTGCTAATGAAATCGTTTTAAGTGGAGCTGGAGAAGAAATTTTTAAAGAAATTAAGAAACAGGGTCGCTATGTAGG
>JAGLTP010000285.1 GCA_023135215.1 Candidatus Heimdallarchaeota archaeon | reverse complement strand
GTACTAATGTTCCCGATGCTTTCATAACAATGGGTGAAGAAATCCTTAGAGGAATAGAATCAAGAGATTAACTTCCTAATATCACGTTTTACATTTATTCCTTTTCAGTTATTTCAGCTAGTTGTTGTCGAATTCTTCTAGAACTGATAATTATCCCCTTTTCATCAAAAACAAAAGGAATAACAAGAATTAGTAATTGATCCATGCTATTCATTGATCTAAGCTTATTAATGTCCACTGCAGTAGGATATGTTTCTTCAGTCACAACAATACCTTCTGCATCAGGTGAGTTAAGAGCAAAACCATATCTATCATCTATCGCAATAATCTCAAATTTATCACAACCTCTAGATAGAAGATATTTTTCTAGTTTTTCTATTCTAATTTCCAATGGTTGCATAAGATGAATATGGGAATCAGATCTTCTAAGACTTTTAGCGAATTCATCTGTAGTTATCCCAACTCTAATGAAGTTTCCCATACTTATTGCTGCTTCTAAAAGCGCTTTATGCCCTTGATGGAGATAATCGAATGTTCCTCCCATTATCACTTCATCTATCCATGGCATCCTTATCACCTTAATAATCTAAAGAGAATATAACTTTCCTTTAAATTTTCCTAAAAATAAAGAAAAAGAAAATTTGGTGCCCCGAGACGGAATCGAACCGTCACCTAGGGAATTTTGCTCATAAAGATCCACAATCCCCAATACTAACCGTTATACTATCGGAGCTTAGTTAATCTATGTCGTCTTTGTTGCTTTTTAAGAATTTTCTTTTCTACTATAATCGAGATGGTTACTTTTTTATTATGTAACACTTTTTCTTTCTTATGACCGATGGAAAGCTTATCGTTCAACTTCACAATTTCAGTAGCATTAATTTATGTAAAGAATTCACTAAAATTGCTTTAGGTTTGGGAGCTAGAGACATTGTTTTTTCTAAAGCTGCAGGAACAGGAGCTACAACAGGTGTCCCCATTGCTCAGAAAATGGCTCATTCAAATCAAGCTAATGTTCTTTATCTCCAAGATATAAAAGATTCTATTGATTTATGTTCTCCAGACGAGATATATTTATTCATCAAGAGACCTTTTTCAAAAGAAACTTTCAATCCTGTTTCAATTGCAGAATCATACTTATCAGGAAAAACAGTACTTTTAGTATTTGGGGGTGCAGATCCAGGTCTAACAAAACAAGAGCTAGATTTAGGAAAACCAATTTATTTTGATAAGATGAACGAAATTGGTTGTTTAGGAGAAATAACTATTGCTCTTTATCTTCTTCGACAAAATATTGAAAGTTAAAAACTAAATAATATCTTCTTCAGCTACCATCAGTCTGACTAAATTGATGAAGGCTTTTTCTGTATTGGTTCCATCTTTTGCAGATGTGAATAAGAATTCCGCATTTCCGTACTTGTCAACAATAGCTTTCATATCTTCTTCTTTTATTTCAGCATCCTTTAAATCACACTTATTGCCTAAGAATATAATAGGTTTATCTCCAACTTCATTCCTAAAGGAGTCAACCCAAGTAGGTAGATTTTCATATGTTTTAGGATTGGAAACATCACATATTGCTAAAGCTCCACTACTTCCAAAGAAATATTTACTACGAATCTGTCTAAAAACATCTTGACCTCCTATATCCCAGATTGCAAGGGTTACGATATAATTTAAGTATTCAACATCTTTTTTCATAATGGTTGTTCCAAGAGTTATTTGATATGAAGGATCAAACATGTTAGTGACAAATCTTCTAACTAACGAAGTTTTTCCAACCCTCGCATCACCTATGAGAACGATTTTGCTTGTAGAATGCATTTTCCTTGACACTAATCTCACTTATCTAACTTTATGATATCCTTTACTGATATCTGTTTCTCTAAGGGCACATGTTTATTCATCTGTATAGAAAGCAGCTGCACCATATCCAACCACTTGCTTTTTCATACCAGAGACATCACCAGATGTCGCATAACTTAGAATTTTGCTTTTTGTTCTATTGGTTTTTTTTGCAGCTTCAATTGTAGCTCCTATTGGACCATGTCCACACATTGAAACATTTAGACTGTATTTTGTATCATACATTGCTTTTATGTCAAGTTTTGCTATTGCATCGAGCACTTTTGAATCTTTGTTCTTAGCTGTTTCTTGAGATTCATAATGTGAAAAATCGCTACTAGCAATTACTATAGCATTTTCATTCAAGCAGATATCACTTAGTACTTCTCCCAAGAGTATCGCTGCATCCATTCCTTGATTTAATAGAGAAATAGGGATTAATTTGAATGGTTCAGATAATGCAAATTGAAGAAAAGGCAATTGAACCTCTATTGAATGTTCTCTGGCATGTGAGAGATCGTTTTTTGATATATGATTGCTTGCATTTACCATTTTATCAATTAAGGTATGATCGATTTCAACATCGCCAAGAGGGGTACTCCAAGCTTTAACATCTTTAGGTACTCCTATATCAGCACCAAATCCTGTATGATTTGGACCAAGAATTATTACTGTATCTGGATGTGGGTATTTGCTTAATTCTAGATAACTCCAAGCTGCTACAGGACCACTATAAATATATCCTGCGTGGGGAACTAAAAAGAAAGGGATTGGTTGTTCAATCTTTTCCACTTCTTCTGGTAGTTGTTGTGGCCCAAATGGACCTTTAAAGCAATGATTTATTGAAGCTAGAAGTTCATCAGGTCTATTAGCATAGAAAGAACCAGCATATTGAGCAGATCTTATCATCAGAGTAACTTTGGATTTAGAAATAAAAAAGATATCCCTCTGAAGAGTTATGGTTGGATGAGAAAATCTACTTGCATATCTTTCATTAACGTTAAAAACTTTCTACCTGCTTCGGAATATATGGGAATTCCATTTATCTGCTTGATCCTCAATTGTCTCTTTCCTTCTTCTTTTGTTTTATTAAGATAATTTTGAATGGCACTAAAAAGAAGCATGATAGAATGTGAATCTGCATATTCAGGTAAAATTTCTATATTGTTTATAAAATCAATTTTTTCTTGTTTCTTGAAATGCAAAGCTGCTGCAGGTAATCCATTAATTAGAATAAGTTCTGCAAAGTCAGTAGGTAAGCTCCTTAAGAAAAGAGAGCGCAGTTTAAAGCGTTTTAATAAGTATGTTCGATAAAGAGTTATTATTGGATCATTCCTTGGAAGATAAATTGAAGAAGAAGCTTCTTTAATTTTAGAACTTGATTCTTCTTTTTGTAAGATATAACCTGCAATCAGTTCTTCTACTTCTTTAACTGTGAACTGAATTTCATTGACATCCTCGATGTACTTTCCTGATCTCACACCTCTAGAAGCTATTAGTTCTTTGAGGTATACCTCAACTTGTGTGTTTGATAGACCTGTGATATTAGCTATTTGGGATATAGTAAGAGGAAGATTCGAAGACAACATTCGAAATACAACATCAATCCATGCTTCTCTCTGAGTTTCCACTTTTTTCGCATTGATATTTTTTAGAAAATCAGAAACAGGTAACCAGATGATTTGATTCGAAACAGATTTAGCTTGTACTATTTCATGAGCTATTTCTAATCGTTGGAGAGTTGCTAATAGGACTCTCTCTGAAAGATTCATCTCTGCTTTAAGCTGTTTGAAATTTATCTTTCCCTTTCGTTTTATTATTCCAACAGTTTTCTCTTCTAAAACACCCAAATGTCTTGTTGGACTTAGTTTGGAGTAGATAAGATAATTTTCAGAAGATATATATCCTCTTGAAAAACCACCAAACTTACCTAACGCAAGTTGTTTTTCGATGACCATTTCATTAATAAAATACTCTTTTCCTAGACTTAATCGAAGCTTAATCGAAGGAAGAGATAAAGGAATGCCTAATGAAGTGATGCTGTTTCTTAATCCGTTTTTTGATGTAGATTGTTTTTGAGTACTCATGAACTGGAAGTGTAAGAGAAGGGGAAAAACATCATCATAAGTAACCAAACGCTTGTTAACTTCCTTCTTAGTAAATTTTGAGAGATGATAAAAAAGACCAGAAGTCCGAGCAGAATATCCTCTTTGAGATAATACCCTTGCGAATTCTTTGGATTGTGTTTCAATTTCTTCTGATTCAAGTTTAGGAAAAACTAGCATCTTTCCTTTATTTTCGGCAAATTCTTGAATCTTAATCCTAATCTCATCTTCATAATTGCTATATTCAGATGTTTTACGAAGATTGATTACATGCAAATTATCTCCTATGACTTTGTAGTCAAAGGTGCATATGGGTTTTCCCGAAATTAGAACCAATTCCTTTTCAGTTTCCTCCAGAACTGTAAAATCAGCTGATGCCCAGTATCTCGCTACAAAATCAGATGAAGGTAAAATCATCATTTCCTTTTTCTCTTCAGGAGTGTATTTTTCTATAAACTCACTCAGATATTGTAGTTCATCTGCTACAATAAAAGCTTCATAA
Organism: Candidatus Heimdallarchaeota archaeon; assembly: GCA_023135215.1. Next base: position 2,395 of record JAGLTP010000285.1, on the reverse strand, counting down.
CTAGAGTTTTCTACAAAATAACCTCTTATTATTTTCTTATTTTCGTATAACTCTATAATGCAGGTACTAATTCGTCCCCCTGACATTTCCAACATGTGCATAATTTGAGGAACAGTGATTGGTCCATAGCTTTTGATTGTTTGATAAACTAGTTCAGTAACAGCAGAAGTTTTGCTTATTGGATCTGAATCTAATAAGATATCAGAACTATAAATAGTCCATCTAGTTCCGTCATAGAACATAAAGATCTGAAAATTGTTTCGAAGTTCTGTTAAGACTTCCATTACTTGTTCTTTAGTTAGCTTAAATTGATCCATTATTTTTTGTCGTGTTGAAGAACCTTTCTCATTCAAGAACTCAAGAACAGAACGTGTTTCAGAGCGTTTATACTCTATCTCATCTTTAACATTCGAATAATAAAAAATAGGTAATAATTCTTTTCCAATATATGCTAATTTATTTTCTTTGAAAGGAGCTTGGATTAGATGTTTGTTTCTAATCAAAGAATGAATCAGAGAAGGGGAGAAAGTTCTCATCCTAGCATAGAGTGATTCAGGATCTTGAAACAATACACTGTTCTTCACTATTGAAACTGAATGTCCATAATTAATGCCTTTATATTCAGTGGTTAACCCTTGTTTCTCAGCTAAATACAGAGCTAGCATCTCTAGAGTCATTGTTATTTTGTGATCCACTGAAATTTAAATCACCAACCTGTTTGTAGAAAGTCCATTGATTCGCTCAATGATTATTGATTCAGTTTCACCCATATGGAACAACGAAATGGTCTCTAGAGCGTTTATTATATAGTTGAAGGAACTTTCGGATTGAAGCCAAGGAGCTAAATTTAGATTCTTTATCTTAGTTTGCTTCTCATCTGAAGACTCTAGTTTACATTGAGCTGCAAGTTTCATATTCAAGACTATTAAATAAGTGTTTGATGAAACATCAAATCTTTCGGGTAGATTTTCATTAAACACAATATTTGCTATATCATTTGGGTGAAGAAGATAATATCTTTGCAGCTCTTCTTTTGTTGTGTATTCAACGTCTTCTTCTTTCTTCTCCCTCATTTCAAGTTCATCATAGTTTTCTTTTGTAATATAATAGAAATGAAGATCATTCTCTACAAATCTACCTCCCAAAACTTCTTCATCATCGATAAGCAAAGATAATATTTCTTTGATTCTAACTTTAGTAAGAACACCTGGGATTGAACCTCTTTCTGATATCTGTTGTTCTGATGCTAGTCCAAAACAGTTTATTAAATGCTTAATGTATCTTCTCTTAATATCTGTTAGATCAACATCAATTTTAGATATGAAGCTTCTAATGTCCCAATATTCTGAGGGTTTGAACTGATTATCTATTGATTTCACTCCAATAAGCATATTAGCTTCAAGAGCAGATATTGTTGATTTGACACTTATATTGGAGTCTTTCCATCTACTGTTTAACTCAGAAAGACTCACAGTTCCCTTGTGAATGTGATTATAAAAATTGTCAAATTCTGGTTTCAATTTCATTCTTCTTATCAGACCACACTTTCTATATCGGGCAAAGGAAAGAGAATACAAAGTATTATTCTGACAGATGATACTTTTATCTTCAAGTAGTTGATTTATGAGAAAAACAATCACTGTTGTCATGCTTTCTGGGAATCTTGCTATAATCTCATTGAAGTTGATGAATCCAAATTTATTTATCAAAGAAAGCAATGAATCAGCATTCAAAGCTGGAACTTGTCTCTTTAACCACAGATTATTTAGGATATAGTTATCAACTGTTTTCTTATTGAAAACTCTAGTAACCGTATCTCCCCCAACTAGAGTGTCCTTTATCAGCTTAAATCCTGTTTTAACAAGAGTTGATGCAACAAATTTGTTTGATTTTGATAAAACAGACTTTCCATTAATATCCTCTATTTGTAAACTTAAAACTCTGTGAATTCTTCTCGTATATTTGACTAATTCTGCAGCAATCTTCTGTAATATTATTGGATTGAAAAGAATTTCATCTTTTATCTTCAAGTCATAGATTTGTAAATATTGACCTTTATAGAGTTTATATTCAATTGATCCTACAACTTCTCCATCTAACAACAGTGGATCTATAAGTCCCTCTCCATACACATCTCTTAAATGAAACCTAAGTCCTAACTTCGTGAAAGGGTCGTTTCTTGGTAGGATAAGTATTTTTTCATCCTCTCTTAATGCTGTATAAATCAGAGAATCTTTGATTTTAGAAATATCGTCGAATCGGTTTTTAGTCATATAGTAATTTGTTTCTCTTTCAGTTAATTTCTTTTCAATAATCTTCTTCTTCTGGAGAAGGTCCTTAATTATTTTCTCTATATCGCTGTATCTAAAACCTAGAATGTGTGTAAGTTCTATAA
>JAGLTP010000284.1 GCA_023135215.1 Candidatus Heimdallarchaeota archaeon | reverse complement strand
ATTGAAGAATGGTATAGACCAAGCTATGTTGATGCTTTAAAGCAAGATTACCAGCTAATCTTAATTGATTTGAGAGGACACGGTTTAAGTGACAAACCACACAATGCTGAATCATATTCTCTGAAAATTATTGCTTCAGACGTAATAGCAGTTTTGGATGATTTAAAAATTGATAAAGCACATTTTTGGGGATATTCGATGGGAGGAAATGTTGGTCTTGGATTAATAAGATTCTACGTAGATAGATTTCTCTCTTTTATTATTGGGGGAATGACTCCTCAAGCAGGTGACAAATTAATGGAGGATAATGTGAGTGGATTCCTTAAAAAACTTCAAGGTGGAGCTGAAGCCTTCTTTTCAGGTTTTAGAGATAGTGGTATGGAAATAACTAAAGAAATAGAAGAGATTTTCACAAGTTATGACTTTGAAGCTCTTGCTGCTTTCTGGGGTGGAGATATATTCTATGATAGTGTTGAGAGTCTTCAACAATTAGAAGTACCTTGTTTATTATATGTTGGAGAAGAAGATGAATGGGGGCATTATCCTAGAGCAAAAGAAACTGCAAAGATAATTCCTAACATTGAAGTTGTATCATTCAGAAACCAAGGTCATGGAGTTCATGAACAAAAGGAATTGGTTCTTCCAGAAATACTGAAATTCCTTGATAATATAAAATAAACCTGAAGGACAGATGATTAAGATGCAATTATCGGAGAAGAAAACTACAGCAACACTTCGAGAAATATCATTGCTTTTGACTGGTACTTTAGTTATTCTTGCACCTTTAGTTGTATCACCAGCCCTTCCTCAAATGGCGTTATTCTTTAGCGGAATTTCGAATGCGGAAACTTTAGTCAAATTAGTAGTAACCTTACCAGCTTTGTCTATTGCTATTGGAGCTCCAGTAGTTGGAATAATTATTGATAAATGGGGTAGAAGATGGATGTTGATAAGCGCAACTGTGGTATATGGTTTGAGCGGTGTTACAAGTTTCTTTTTGAAGAATATTTATGCAATATTAGCTCTTAGGGTTCTTCTAGGACTTGCAGTATCTGGTATAATGACCTGCACTGTAACTTTAATTGCTGATTATTATACTGGAGAGAAGAGGAATAGAGTAATGGGCTTTCAAACAGCTGTTAGTTATTTTACTGCTGTTGTTATTCTGATAGGAGGGGGAGCAATAGCGGAGATAAATTGGAATTATCCTTTTCTCATATATTTAATTGCTTTCGTTTTCCTTCCCGGAGTTATATTTTTCCTAAATGAACCAGAAATAAATAAAGAAACTAAATCGGAAGAATTCTCAGAAAATATTCATAAAATACCTTACAGAACTTTAATCATTGGATACTTTTTAGCTTTCATTTTTCTGATATTCTTTTACTTACTTCCAACTCAAATTCCATTCTATTTAACAGAATCAATAATAAATATGAGCGAAACTCGAATTGGTATAGCATTAGCAGCTACATCACTATTTGCTGGTATTATTTCTTTTAACTACAAATATCTGAGATTGTGGATTAAACAAGAGGTGTTGTTTATCCTTGCTCTTATCTTCATGGGATCTGGATACATAACACTAACATTTGATGGATCATACGGAATTTTTCTACTAGGATTAATTCTATCCGGATTAGGAATAGGGATTATGCTTCCAAACTTAAACATTTGGACAGTTAAAGATACACCTGAGAGATTCAGAGGAAGAGCATTGAGTATACTGAACGCAATTATATATCTCGGAGCATTTCTTTCTCCAATAATCAATGACTCTATTTTACAAAGAACAAATTATTCTACGATTTTCATGATAGGAAGTATTGTTTTCTTCTCACTAATTATCATCCCTTTTTCGCTCTTTATATTAGATTTTTCAAAGCAAAGAAAAGTAAAAGAAAAGATGAAATAAGTTAATCTTCAAATACAAAATTAAAACGAGACAATTATTGTTTTTCTAAAAGTATTTTTTCTGTTACTTCGAAAATTGAGTCTTCGTAAATAGATGTTCCATATATCTTTACACTTTCTAGTGTATCTAAGAGAAAGATTTCGGAGATTCGTTTAATTTTCTCTTCCCTTTCTTCTTCAGGTATTAAATCCATTTTGTGTACAAGAACAGTAACAGTTGCCCCCATACATACTTTTTCCACACTCTTTAATGCCAAAGCAAAATATTCCCTAGCTTGATAATATACCTCAAAATTTTCTGCATCAACAACGTAGAAGAGGAAATTTAAATTAGTGAATATAGTTTCCTCAAGAATATCGAATATTTCTTCTAGATAAGGGATCTGCCCTCCTACATCAACTACATAATATGAAAAGCCTTTTAGTTTTTTATGTTGTCTAGTGTAACGAACAGTAGGGGGTAAATCCTTAGTTGCTTCAGGTTCTATACCCTCAAACACTACTTGTATGATAGAAGTTTTACCTGATTGAGATAATCCAGTGAAAAGTACCTTATTACCAACATCTTCCTCCTCAGTTTCTTCTTTTTTCTCCTGAAC
>JAGLTP010000283.1 GCA_023135215.1 Candidatus Heimdallarchaeota archaeon | reverse complement strand
AAAGAATAGCAGATATAAATAACAAGTATGAAATCCCAATAGTCTTTGATGAAATCCAGGCAGGATTTTGTAGAACAGGAAAATTCTTCTCTTCAGAACACTCAGGAGCTTTACCAGATATTATTACTCTGTCAAAAGCTCTAGGTGGGGGATACCCTCTTTCAGCTATTGCTTATAGAAAGGATTTAGATGTTTGGTCAAAAGCTGCACATATAGGTACTTTTAGAGGTAATGTTACTGCTATGGCAGCTGGTTCTGCCTCAATTGATTTTATGATAGAAAATAATCTAGCAAATTATGCTGAAGAACTTGGGAATCATCTAAAAATAAAACTGGAAAAATGTGAAAAAAATTCTGCAATTGTTGGTGAAATTAGAGGAAAAGGATTGATGATTGGGATCGAGATTGTTGCAAACAAAGAAACTAAGAAACCTTCTCCCGAACTTTGTTCAAAAATTCGAGATGAGATGTTTCAGAGCGGTGTGATAATAGAGATAGGTGGACATTACAATAATGTTTTGCGATTCCTTCCTCCTCTGATTATAACTAAGAAATTAGCTGAAACTGGAATTGATATCTGTATTGAATCAATAGAAAAGATTGAATCTGAAATAGTTTGATTAAGGATTATGAAGATTTATATCTTCTAATTTTGCTTGTTGAGATATTATATTTCACTAAACCAATTAGAATAAAAAGAGCACAAACAACACCATCTAGAACTGGAGCATCAAGTTTCTTTTCCAATCTCTTATCCATTCCAGTCATTCCTGCACACCCCAAAACAATCACTTCAGCTCCATCTTCTTTAATGGCAAGTTTCGCTGTTTCATAGTACTTTTCTTCGTCGTTAAGTTTTTTATGCTCTTCAGTAGGAGCTCTAACTGATGCTAGAACATCTTGAAGATGATATTTTCTAATTAAAACTTCCTTATTAGGGATGGACTGCTCAGTCATTGAAATAACGGAAAAACTATGTCCAATCATTGAAGCTAATTTCATAGACGCTTCTCCAATACCTACAACAGGTTTGCTAGTTACTTCTTTGATTACATCCAGATTTGGATCACAATGGCATGCAATTATGAATCCATCAAATTCATTCTCATTTTCTCTAACTAATTTTATCATTCCAGGAGCAGCATTAATTTGGTCTTCGTAAGTTTCAATGAATTTAGGTGCTCCAGTTGTATGTTTACAAACAACCTCTACATCAGTATCAACAAATGCATCTGCTGTTTTTTGAATATCTTTAGTCATTTCCAAATCACTATTTGGATTAATGATTAATATTTTCATGATTGTACCCCCTTATTAGCAATGACTTTAGCTTTTTTCTTCACATATGAAACAGTTTTCATTAAGGTTTCTGCAGTAGTTGGTGTTATTGCAACTAATCTAAGAACAACCTTATCTCCCAATTTCGTGAAAGATATCGAATGTTCTCCACTTGATATAACTTCTTCGTATACTTGTTTTAGAAACTGGTTCATCTGATTTTCGGAAATTTGCTCATTTTTAATGCGGAAGCAGATTATACCTGTTTCAGGTTTGTTCCATAATTCTATTTCTGAATCAGTTTTGAGTGTATTATAAGTAGATTCAATAGCTTGAAGTGGTGATCTAAGTCTTTTGTGAATCTTAGTGATTCCCTGAAATCTAATTGAAGTAACTAGAGGTAATGCTGAAAATGGTCTTGTGGATGGAGGTGATTTCAATCCAGGACTTGGAACGCTTTCTCCTTCTCTATAAATATAGTCACTACGTAGAGCCATTCGATTGAAGTCTTCTTTTCGACGAACAAAAAGAATGGAGTTAGGTATGGGGATTCCAAATTGCTTATGTGGATCCCATGAAACTGAATCAGCAAATTCTATACCACTGTATCTTTCTCTATACTCAGGAATCAATGAATAAGCTAAACCATAAGCACCATCTACATGTAACCAAGCACCTATTCTCTGACACACCTTAGAAATTTGTTGCACATTATCGATTGATCCTGTAGATG
>JAGLTP010000282.1 GCA_023135215.1 Candidatus Heimdallarchaeota archaeon | reverse complement strand
CTTGAAGATCTTGGATATGATTTTAAATTCATTTGTTTAGATTATCTAAAACCTTCTATTCTTCTCAAAACTTTAAGCAAAGAATTAGGAATTGATTGTAATTTACATTGTGCTATAAGAGCATTAAGAATTGCATGGATAAAAAACAGATTTACAGATCTGGTAGACGATTTACTCTACAAATATAGAGTAATAGAGAGTGAAAAGGGATTATCAGAGAAAATTGCAGAAAAAGCTTATAGAATTATTGTAGAAACAGAAGGATTGCGAAAAATCAAAAAACTTAGAAAGCAATTACCAATATTTTTCGAGAAAAACATAGATGTTCAGAAGAAGGATAATCTCCTAAAAATAGGAATCTGTGGAGAGATGTATGTAGTCTTCGAGCCATCTTTAAACTTAGATATACACAAGAAATTAAATGAATTAGGAGTAGTTGTAAAAAACACAGTTTCTTTACGCAGTTACTTAGATATTGGTCTTAAACTTAATCCATTTGTAAAATCACCATATAAAACCGCAATTAGAGCCGCTAAGCCATATATTGAAAATAAATGTGGAGGAGAAACACTGGAAAATGTTGGAGACATTGTCCTGTGTAAAAAACATGGTTATGATGGAATGGTACATCTTTATCCATTTACTTGTATGCCTGAAATAATAACGAGAAGCTTTATACCGCAGATTAGTCGAGAATATGATACACCTGTTCTTTCTCTTGTTGTAGATGAGCATACCGGAGAAGCTGGATTTCATACCCGAATTGAAGCTTTTGTAGATATGTTGGTAAGAAGAAAAATGGAATAAATCTGTTGCTGAATGCAAAAACCATATTGTGTGAAAATTATGATGTGTTTTTTGAATATTTATCTTCCAAATCTTTAATAATTTTCAAAAAATCATCTGAAAACATAGACTTGACTTCCTTATCTCTTCTAGCAGCTTCGTTATAGAGTTCGAAGAAAGAAAATGGATTGCCAACTTCTTTTATCAGTTTACCAACCAAAGCGTTTTTTATGACTAGTTTAGTCATAGAATAGCCTAATGGATGTCCAGAAAGCGGTACAATCTTCTTTAGCTCTTTTCCTATGTTAATGGATTCCTTTTCTTCATTTGATAATTCTTGTATTTTTTTATCTATTCTACTAATAATTTCTGGTGCTTCATTTACATGTTTTTTGTACTGCTTGATGTAATCATCAGGAAAAGCAGTTTTGACATTTCCGTAGATGAAATAGTCCTTGTCAATGTGATCTGCTATTCCCTCTGAATGGATTTGATTTAGAACTTGAACTATATCTTTGTCTTCTTCCTTAATTTTATCCTTATTATAACATAATTGTTGGTTCCTTAAATGATGAAAAAGCTCATGCGACGCTATAGAAACAAAAGATTCAAAACTCTCGGTAAAACATGCGTCAATAATAATATTATCATAACCTCTAGCATCAGTGTCGAAGATAACAACTGAAATAACAGGTTCATTCTTATACTCATGATCTGGAAGAAATGAGGTAGCTCTACTAAATATATTCGCCTCGATTATTTTCCAATTATCTTTAATCACTGTAAGGTCTTTTGTGTAATTCTTCCTGTTCTCTTTCACTTCTAAATAATATTTCAGATATCTTCCAATAGAAGAATCCAACTCTTCATGGAGCTTTTCCTTCAGTTCAGGATTGAAGATTAGAGTAAAAGCTTTAACAAAAAAATCTCGGTTATATTCTCTGTTGATTAAAACTCTATAACCTGGCGTATCAAACAACTCATTCCAAGATTTCTCAGAAACAACTTTTCCTTTTTCCAACATTTCAGCTAGTTCAAGAAACTTCTCAAAACCAGATGTATCAAGTTTTAGACGCATGAATCTATACCTACTGTGATACTATAATTATCTGTTTATAAAAAAACTTTGCAGAATTTACTCTTAAAAATCGTGATTTTATGAAAGTTCAATGAGATTTATAAATACATGAATATTTCTTCATCTGAACTGAATGTCATCTGAAGTTGTCTTAAGAGTTGAGAATTTAACTAAAATCTATGGTCGAGAGATAGACATTAGAATTGCTAAATTAGGGAAAGAAGTACTAGCAGTAAAAGATGTTAGTTTTTCAGTAAATAAAGGAGAAATTTTTGGTTTTCTAGGGCCAAATGGAGCAGGAAAAACAACAACCATGCGAGCTATTCTCAATTATCTACATATTCAAGAAGGAAGGATTTCAGTTTTTGGTCTTGATCATAATAAAGATTCCATAGAGATTAGGAAAAGGCTAGGTTATATTCCTGGAGAACTTGGTTTATATGAGGATTTTACAGGGGAGGAATTAATTAAATATGTTGACAAATTTAGACCAACAAATCAAAAATTTCTCGAAGAACTCAAAACTATTTTTCGAGTAAATCTATCACAGAAAATTAGATCTCTTTCACACGGAAATAAACAACAAGTAGGGCTGCTTATCGCTTTAGCATCCAAACCTGAGTTTCTAATCCTAGACGAACCAAGCATTGGACTTGATCCGTTAATGACATCGAATTTTCACAAAATATTAAGAAAGCTCAGAGATGAAGGGATTACTATATTCCTCAGTTCTCATAATCTATCTGAGGTTCAATCAATTTGTGATAGAGTTGGTATCATCAAAGAAGGGGAGATTGTTCTAATCGAAGAAGTTGAAAATCTTAAAACGAAATTTCTACAAAACGTAAGAATAAAATTACCTGCGGTTCAATCAATTGATGAAAAAGAAATTATGAAATTGGATTCAGTGATTTCTTGTGAAAGAGTAAATGACACTACACTTGAACTAAAGGTGAAGGAAAATATTAGCGAGTTTCTCAATTGGATAAAAGATATCGATATCACAAGAATAACCATTGAAGATGCATCATTAGAAGAGATTTTCTTACATTATTATGAATAGGAGGAAAGGAGATGTTAAATGTATATTTCAAAGGACTAACAAAGAAATGGAAGAGTATTCTGACTCCATTATTAACTATTGGATTATTTACTATTATGATTGCAGGTATTTGGCCAGCATTAAAAGATCAAGCCGAAGCATTTCAATTTATTCTAGAAAATCCAATATATCAATCAATTTTGGGGAACTTAGGATCAGTAATTTTTACAACATGGGAAGGTGCGTTCTATATGTACATCTTTATCTGGTTAGAAATGATTATAGTTTTCATCACAATTTTCTCACCAGCAAGGCTAGTAACTAATGAAGTTGACAAAAAGACTCTAGATATTTCATTAAGTTACCCAATTCCTAGATGGCGATATCTGCTTGAAAAATTCAGTGTTTTCTTGACTTACAACCTCTTATATCCAATAGTTATCATGCTATCAGGATATTTTGGAACATTAGCGTTAAGACCATTCGATTCAGCAGTAACTATGGATTATACACTTCTTTTTATTGCTTCAACAAGTATCTGGTTGTATCTTTTCGCTTTAGGTTCACTGGCTATACTAGTTAGCACAATCTCCCTAGATTCAAGAAAATCTTTAGCTGTTGCTGGAACAATTATAATAGGAATGTATCTCCTTGTGAGAATTGGATCTGCAGCTGAATCTCTTAACTTCCTTCAGTATCTCTCCATTTTTCATTACTACAGTCCAGGAAATATCTTGAAAAACGGAGGTTTTCTCATAGGAGAATTTTTCATAGTTTTTGGATTTGGATTAGTATGCTTATTAGCTGCGTTATGGATATTCCAGAAAAGAGAGTTAACGTATTAAGTTTCTTCTTCTTTTTCCCATAATTGCTTAAGCATTATGTTAATTTCAGTTGTGGGTTTCTTGCATACAAATTCTTTGCACACATAAGCTGTTGGTTTGTTATCAATCATTTTGTATTCGTTTAGAAGCTCAACTATTTGTGCAATTTCATCCTTTTTATTTGCTTCCTTAAACAAGACCACTTTATTTGGTAGGTATTGTTGTCTTAGCTCATTTATCATATTCATTGTTTCTTTGGTTTCTGATTCTCCTATTATTACTACTTCATGTGATGGTCCTAACGCAAAATCTAAACCAAGTAGCAAGAAAGAGTAAGCATTTGGCATTCTTTGAACTTGTTTTGCAAATATCTCTGCAATTTTGTTGGCATTCTCTTCAAAAGCTGGATTTGAAGTCAATCGTCCAAGTTTAAGAAGAACAAGCATCGCAACAGAATTACCTGAAGGGATTGCTCCATCATATATTGTTTTCTCTCTAATTAGAAGTTCTTCTCCATATTCAGGAGTAAAATAGAACCCTCCTTTGTTTTCATCCCAAAAGTATTCCATAATGATTTCAGTTAATCCCAAACTTTCTTTGAGATATTTAGCTTC
>JAGLTP010000281.1 GCA_023135215.1 Candidatus Heimdallarchaeota archaeon | reverse complement strand
TAAAGCAGCAAAATTGTTGTTCTTATTTACTGCAACTCCAAACAAACCCAGAAAGTTCAAAAAAATATCTCTAGTCGGATTGATAGCAGGAGATTATTGGGAATTCTGTGAAGAATTAGAGACTGATCCTAATAGTGAGGAATGGATAAAGAGAACAATTCAATCTGCAAAAAAAACAAAAAAATGAGAAAAGAGAAGGATTATATTACAAGTTGGGTCTTTTCTTGAGTTAGTTCCGCAGCTTCTTTAGCAGCTTCCTCATATATTGAGATTGGAAATTTGTTATGGAATGGGGAGATTTTTGCTGCCCATTCAGTTATTTTGTACATAGGTTTAGCCATAAATCCAAAACCTTTTACCATTCCTGTTGCTTTTTTGAGTTCCTCAAGAGTGTTATCATCAAAAGCTCCAAACCAGCTGGCTAGAAATGCAAAAAGATACAACCCTCCTAAAGTTCCAATCAGAAGAATTACAACAGAGGTAATAATCTCTCCTTGCCAAATCAATCTAAACAATCCTTCGAAAATTCCGAATAATATCGCAGCAGCGAGAAATGGTGCAACAACACCTTGCCATAGTAAATCTTTCCATTTGAATTTGAAATATTCATTCCGTCTTATTTGCCACCACATAAATATGTTCTTTATAATTAGTGCTGGAAAATATGCGAACATAATTGCTACCATAGGAGAACCAAAGTTTGTACTGAAGAACTCGTATCTCGGAATGCAGATTGCTAGTAAAGAAGCTCGTATAACTTGTTCAATTATCCAGCTAGTAGCAGCCCATGCAGGCCTATCTGAGCCAGCGAAGCACCAGTCACCTAACCATGAGATGTATCCTATTGCATGAAAGAATAAAAACCAAAATATCAAGACTGAAGCACCTGCCCATTCAGCACCTGCTCCTCCTAGAATAAATCGCCATCCTACTGCTAGCAGAGCAGCAACAAGATACCAATCAAAATATGCACTCCACTTTAGAGAACTTACAGTATAGTAACGAGTTAAAACTTTCTTCTTAGCATGGTAAGATTCAGATATTGCAGGCAATATTCCCTGTGTAAAGAGACCAACAAGCATAACAATCATAGCAAAATTCCAAGCAATAGAGAAGAATCCTTGTTGTTGAGTATAGTTAGGTAAGAATTTCGATAATAGGAATAATTGAATAAACCATCCAATAGGAGGCAAAATTGCTCCCATCATCCATTTGAGCCCAAATTTGAAAGTTTCCTTAACTTCAGCCCATGAAAAATCTATTCTGAAAATAGATTTCAAGGAAAATCCTAGTCTTTTGAACATCCATAATCCAATGAAGAAAGAAGTCACCTGAATTACATAAAAACCAACACTGTATCCAATTGCACCTGCTAATCCGTCACCAAAAACAGGATTTTTACCTAGAGTGAATCTGAAGAGAACTATTAACACATACTGCAGTGAAATGTTTAAAATTCCATATAGCAGTAAATTGAGTATTTGATAGTAATCGATTCTGTTCATTGCTTGGAAAAGATACATGAATACTAGGAAAAATGCTGGCCATTGGAAAAAGGCATGCGTAACGAAAATCCAAGTCATATGTGCTAAAAAGGTATGGGGAAAAATCATAGAGCCTAAGAATGAAATCAAAAATAATTGTGCTATTCCTGATAACATCTGGAACCAGACAAATAGTTGAACATACTTAATTGCTTG
>JAGLTP010000280.1 GCA_023135215.1 Candidatus Heimdallarchaeota archaeon | reverse complement strand
ACTCAAAGTATCCTTCCCAGAATTCATCTGGAGCTTCTTTTGGTTTAAATTCTACAATCTTATATTCCATATTCTTATCCTAAACGGTTTTTAAGATATTACAGTTTTTTACTTTGAACACTTAAAAATAAATTCATTTGAGAGAGTAGAGAATTGCTTTGAAAAGATGTATTTTTATTTTATAAAACTGTCACTTAACAAAATTATAAATAACAGCTATTTACAATAGAAATCGACTAAAAGAAAGGTTTTAGGTAGAAAATGAGTTACAAGAAATGGTTCTTCAAGCATCTCTTGAAGGAGAGACTTCTATCAATAATTCTGTTGATATTTCTTACCATTTATATTGCTACTACTTCAATAACTCCATTTTTTATTGGTGACATTTTTGGAGAACTAGCTAAAGAAAATACATCTTTTGCTCTAATTTTGAGAACAACACTATTTATTGCACTTGCTGGTGTAATAAGAGCTACAGCAGATTTTATTCAAAGTTATATGAACGAAGTACTCGCTCATAAAGTAACAAAAAATGTAACAGAAGAATTCTATAATGATTTACTAGAAAAAAGTCAAGAATTTTTTGACAGAGTAAAAGTGGGAGATGTGATGGCAAGAGCAACCTATGACACGAGACAAATGAATATCTTTATCTCCCCAGGTTTAAAATTTCTATTTGAAGCATCATTTACGTTTATATTTTCCGTTTCCTTTATGATCTGGATAAATCCCAAACTAACCCTACTCCTAGCAGCTGCTCTGCCATTTTACATAATAACAGTTTATAATTATTATAGAAAATTAGGACCGGTTTCTAGAGCACAAGTAGAACAAAACAGCGTGATGAACACTAGATTGCAAGAGAGTATCACTGGTATTAGGGTAATAAGGAACTTTGTAAAAGAAAACGTAGAAATAGAGGAATTTGATTTCGAGACAGAAAAACTGAGGGAAATTAATACAAAAAGGGGAATCATAAGTGCAAAATATTATCCTGTTTCAATTACAATATTAATTATCGCATTAAGCTTTCTATGGGGTGCAAACCTTGTAACTAATGGGGTTATGACTATAGATGATTTAGTTACATACGTGTTTCTCATGATGACTCTTACAATGCCTACCTGGCAAGTAGGAAGAGTTGTCACACAATTTCAAATCGGGATGGCAGCAGCTAAACGAATCCACGAAATGAAAGAAAGAGAAGAATTCGTCCCTGAGCCTTCAACTCCAATCCATTGGTCTGGGGCTCAAGGATTAATCAACTTCGAAAAGATTTCCTTTTCATATAATGGTGGGAGTAGCAGAAAGAAAGCACTGGATAATATCAATCTACAGATTCCAGGAGGGTCAACTGTAGCAATTATTGGAAATCCTGGATCAGGAAAATCTACTCTTATGA
>JAGLTP010000028.1 GCA_023135215.1 Candidatus Heimdallarchaeota archaeon | reverse complement strand
TGAAAAAAACTTTAGCAAAATAATTACTTATTTCTAATTTTCCTCAACTACAAAGGATGATTAAAGAGTGGGTTTTAAAAGACTTCGATTGAACAGATTTAAACAAGAAGTAGAAAAATTGGAAAATATAACCTCTCTAGTGTTGAAATAAGAACATAAAAACATGAAATTTATAAAAATGGAAAGAAATTACACTTTTTTTAGAATTAACCTGAGACTGTGAAAAAATGTAATTTATCAAGCTTAATTAATGAATTACGGGTTAATGTGTGAAAAGTGTACAAGAAGTTTGAGATATTAATTCTACTCTTATGAGAGACAATCAAATCGTGGAGTGTCTTCTTTTCATTGTTCAAACATTCATTTAAGATTTGCAGATAATAATACGCATAAATTTTAGGTAGATTTCCTAAAATAACGTTTTCTTTTTGTTTAAACGTTTCAATGGATTTTTCTGTTGAGATAGGTATAGAAAGGTGAGAATTGCATAAATAATCTATTTCTACTAGCTCATCTTCAATGAATTTTCTTGAGATCTTGCTATCAATAAATGAAAAAAGAAAAGTGAAAATTTTCTCATCAGCATACACTACTTCTTCTAAGATGTTTGCTATATTTTCAAGCCACCAAATAGCATTTTTTTCATCAATTCCATCAAAACGATTGATACTTATCTCAATAAAATTCAGAGGAGATACAGCAATTAATTTTTCATCATTATTTTGTTCCAATTCAGTTGTGAATATGAGCTGTCTTAATTTATCTTTAACATTTAACTCTTTAATATTTGTTATTTCAAAACTGTTATCAACAAAAATTCGTTGTTGTGGAAATTCTGTTTTGGCTGGTAACGGAATATCGAATGGAGATGTTTCAGCTTTTTTTGTCTTTGAGTCTTCATCATAAGAAACAGTTACTTGAGAACGAACAGAATAATTAGAATCCACAAAAAGAATATTGGATTTAATTTCAGTTTCCTTACACTGATGAGTATCAACAAGTTCAATTAAACCTCTTTCATCAACTTCGAGATTCAAAGACTGTGGGATGATTGCCATTCTTTTCGTTAAACACAAATTACAATGATAAGTAATAACTCCTTGTTTTATTTTCTCCATCAACTATCTACTTTCCAATAATTATATGCACTTTAAAAAAGACATCATTATATCTTTTTTTTTACTGCTAGTCTAAAAGTATCCTAAATTTAGATTAAATAATCTCAAATACTTCAAGCTTTGAGTTAATTTCTAGCATATTTGAGATTCTGATTAGGTAATTTCTATTATCTCCCATAAAGAATTTAATAGTAGAAAGATGAAGAAAAGAAAAATCAACTTCCCAGTTGAAAAAATTATTTTTTAGTAGACACCCATTTGTTGTCCTTGAGACAAACCTCTGAGGGATCTTGAAAACAATAAAAATATCGAATTTACATTTGGATTCAATAATTTCTGAAAGTTATGTTTAGAATAGAACACAGTAGAAGAAGAGAAAAGCGTAACATTTGTTATTTATATGCATCTTTTCTCCAACCAATAAAATGAATGAGAATTTTTCTTTCTCTCCATGAAACTGAGTAAACAACTCTGATTTTCCCAAATCGAGCTCTGAATGTATTAGAGATGTCCTTGAGTTTAACAACATCAAATTTCTTACTTGGAACTGCCTGTTTCTTAATGTCCAAAAGAAAATCATAGATAACTGCTTTTTGTGAATTACTCAACGTTTTTAGAAATTTAAGAGCTGATTTCTTTATAGAAATTTCATATGTCAACTTGTTAACTCCTTAAAAAGCTCTTCCTCATCAACTATATCTTCATCACTTTCAATTGCAGAAATTTCGTCAGAAAATGCATCTTCTTCAGGTAAAAGTAATTGAAGAATTGTATTTGAAATAGCATAGAGCTCTTCCAATCTTACCTTTATATTTTTGATTTCTTGTTCTATAGACGATGTCATATAGATTCACTGATTCACTGATATTTCCATTCTTCTTAAAGATTTTTAATTAAGAATAATAAGGAAAAGGAAAAAGAAAAGAAAGAAAAATCAACCTCCCAGTTGATTAAATATTTTTAGTAGACACCCATTTGTTGACCTTGAGAGAGGTCTCGATGAGGATCTCTAACTCCGTCGCAATAGTCGAATTTTCCTTTAGGTTTGATCAAAGTTGCAATATCACCAGTTTGAACTAGAGCGGGAATAACTGTCTCAGGACTAATTCTTTGAGAGACAACTGTTCCTTGTTCACCGTAGTTAACTCTGGTAGTAATATCGGAAGGATCATTAACAACAAACATGTTCATACGGGGATGAGGATAGTAGTCGATGTGATAATCTTCGAAATCAGGAGATTGGAAAGCAGTTCCAAACAAACTTTGCCCATAGAACCCACAAACAGGAAGTCCCATGTCTTTAGTAAGGACTTTTAGTGTCTCATTGGACAAAGGAGTTCCTCCATGTATAATCACTTGAAGATTACCCTTCTCTCTAAGATTTTGTATCATCGGAAACATCTTTTCAATTAAGACTCCAGTAATGAATAATCCTTGAATAAAAGGAAATTCTTGCTTAACTAGATGCTGTACTTGATCTTGCATATGTTTCATGTAAAGGCCACCAATTTTGGGATCAGTCATCATAGCTATTTTAACGAAACGAGGATCCAAATCAATCATGAAAACTGATTTAGCTATATCTCTCTCAAACGACTTGAGAGTCCATTTTCCGATTGTATGGGGTCCTGTAGGAACTGTGGCTAGATAAGTTAAATCTAAAGGTATACCGAAGTCTTTCATGTTATCAAGAGCTAGTTTAACTAATACATTGAATGTATCTGTTTCTAAATCAAAGTAGTCCATATCATCGAAATCTATTCGAGTAGTATTTGCTAGTAGTATATTTTTTTTAGGTGGGCCCGTAGTGCCTCCTGTCTCAGCTACTTGTAATTCTGCTCCAGGAGTTTTTGCATAAAACTCGTGTGCCCATTTGGTTGTTGTATAATTTACGGGGAATTCTCTAAATACACTAGGATCAGTTGGTCCTAGTTTTTCTGCTAAATCAACCCAATCGTTGATGTCACCTTTGTTTATCCCCTTTTCCTTTGCTAATTTTATCAAATAAGGAGAACCTGTTTCTTCTCCTATTGCTATATTCACACATTCTGTAAGGAAATCTATCTGATCGATTTTGTTCGCTACAGAACTTTTCGCGGTGGATGTAGACGCCATGTTTATATTCACCTAACCATGAATATGGTAAATTGCTTTATAAACTAGGTAAAAAAATTCGACAAAAATCTTTGATACAATTTTAATACGCAAAGTATAAAAGTTTTCCAACTACTAATTCTATGAATAAGAGAGCTTGAGGAAAAGAATGAAACACAAATATCTGATTCTGACGATTCTTTTTTTGCTTTTTGCGTCTGTTCCTAATAATTCCTATCTCAAGTTATCATCCTCAAGCTTGTTATCATCCAATGATTTTATCAACCAGGGAGATATGAGTTCAACTTATTTAACTATAAATGATTTAGACTGGACAATAGGAATGCAACCAAGAAACTGGACAATTCCCTTAAATTTTTCTCTTGGTTCTGGTTATGATTATGAATTAAACGACACTGGTATGCATTTCTTTGAAACTACAGGTACGTATGATGTTTGGGTAGGAGCCCATGCAATAATTCCAATAGAAAATGAAGGTCTTAGAATAACTTTTAATGGCAGAGCAAGAGCAAATCATATTGATGCTGTAAGTATTCAAATGCTGGTCTATCATCCTGAAACACTAATGTTGATATATTATTGGGATGTAATTCATAAAACGGGAGATTTAGATACAGGTTATCTATCGTTTGATTTTCCTATCCTCTTTGAAGGTTTTCACGAAGTTATTCTTTTTCTTGGTTTTGGAGATGGGCATACAGCAAATTGGAATAAAGAAAATTGGGTTAGAGATTTGAAATTATATAATGAATTTTCAGAAGAAGATATAGTTTCAGAAGAGATCCCTACTGTTTTTAGCTCAAATTATTCAAATCCAAGAGGTATATACTGGAAAGATGAAGCAATTTGGTCTTTAGCAGGTAGAGGGTATACATATGATAAAATATTCAAATATGATGCACAAACAGGAGATGTTTTGATGGAACTTGATATAGATTACCATCCTTATGATATAACTTTCGATGGTGAGTATTTCTGGGTTTCTGAGGGTGGGGGGACAGTTTTGAGAAAATATGATTCTTTTCTCAATTTGGTTGATACTTTTGCACTTCCTTTTGAAGCTTGGGGTGGATTAGCTTTTGATGGGCAATATTTATGGGTAGTAAATTTTTATGATGATCTTATTTATAAGATTGAGAGATACTCTGGAAATGTTTTGGATACTATTCTCACACCAGGATTAAGAGATGTTTCTCTTGAATTCGATGGAGAGTGTTTAATAAGTTGCGACTATTTTTCAAACCATATTATAAGATTCTCACCGACAAATGGATCAATCATAGAAATTTATGAACTGCCATTACACAAAGGCTGGGGAATAACATTAGATGATAATAAGAATGTGTGGATTAGCGATATTGATGGTAAGTTGATATATAAACTTAATTTAGTTCTGAATGGATCACTTGAAGAACCACCTGAAGAACCACCTGAAGAGCAACCGACAGTTACTTTATCCATATCAGTTTTTGTTCTAATAGTACCAATATTTGTTTTGTGTTTATTTAAAATTAAGAAAAGAAAACAAATATAACTAGGTAAAAAAATTCAATAAAAATACCTTTGCAATTTGCTAGCCCAAAAATATATATACAAACATTTCTTCTAAATACTAGTTTGTCTTTAAGAGGTAAATCTATGTATATGGGGAAAAAAATAGCAATAACTATTATCATTTGTTTTAGTTTTCTAGTTGTTCCAATAAACACAACAACTATGACTCAAACTAATTTAATTACAGAAAATAAAACAGAAGAATTTGGTTCTTCATATCTTACTATAGAAGATTTAAACTGGACAGTTGGTCAGCAACCTAGAGGTTATACTGAACCATGTAATTATCTTCCTGGGAGTGGATATTCTTATGATATTAATGATACAGTTATGCATTTTGCAGAAACAACTGGAACTTTTGAAGTCAATGTTGGAGCTTATGCCAATGTTCCTCTTCTTGGAGATGGAATTCATGTTGAATTTGAAGCTAGAGCTATAGGTGGTCATATTGATTCTATTGGTTTTGAGATGATTATTTACAACAATATCACCAAAGAACAGATCTATTTCTGGGATAAGTGGCGAACTGGAACTTTGGATTCTGGTTTTTTATTCAATGAATTCACTCATCTCTTCAGTGATCTGGATGATATTGTAATCTTCTTAGGTTATGGTGATGGACATTCAACCAATTGGCATCGAGAATGCTGGTTCAGAGAATTAAAAATCTATAACAAAGTTACTAAATCTGATCTTCTAAATGATGATATCCTAGATGTAATCCCTTCTGCTGTTTCTTTCCCCAGAGGACTAGTGTGGTATAATGATTACCTGTGGAATTTAGTTGGTGGAGGTTATTGGAATCATAAGAAGATGCATCAGTATAATCCATTTACAGGTGAGTTAGTAAATAACTGGACGATTGGTATATTCAGCCCTTCAGGTTTAGCTTTTGATGGAACTTATTATTGGATTTCTGAATATGGTAGTTCAATAATATCCAAATACAACACTTCTTTTGATCTTGTTGACTCGATAAGCACGTCTGTACTTAGTTATGGAGGTCTAACTTTTGATGGAACCAATCTCTGGTTAGCAAATTATGTAGATGATCTGTTACATAAAATCAATAAAACAACTGGTTCTCTTATTGATTCTTTACCAATACCTGGTTCAAATATAGCCGGTATTGATTTTGATGGAGAATTTCTTGTAATCTGTGACAATATCTTGAATAAAGTTTTCCAAATATCACCAAGTGATGGAACAACTTTTAACTCCTATAATATCCCAACAAACTATTCAAATGGGATTACTTTAGATTCTAATAAAAATGTCTGGATAACTCATCATAAAAATAAGCTAATTTACAAGCTAAATCTTCAAATATCAACCGAAGTAAGTGAATACTCTTCTCTATCAGCTTTAATGTTTATTGTGAGTATTTTTGTAGTTGTAATCGTTTTAAGAAGAAGGAAATGATTACTCCTTCATCCTTTTCTTAATCTACTTCTCAAATTATGAATTTAACTTCTCTTTAAACCTAATTTGAGAGCTGCGAATAATAATGGGAGAGCTAAATTTGGTAAAAAGAAACTCAATTTAGGTTGTGATCCAGTCATAATTTTTGCCCATTTTATCATATACTTTGGTCCCTTATTCTGACATAAATATGCAAAAGCATCTAGAAAAATGGGTTTTCTAGCTAGAACTTTCACCATTCTTGCAGACCATTTGAAATCTCTTCCAAAAGATTTCATCCAAAGATGTTGATACTTCCTGAAAGCTTTATCACTGAAATCTCCTCGCTCAAAAGCTTCTTTCAGTACATCAGCTGCTATCTTTCCTGCATCCATCGCATATTGGATTCCTTCACCTGTTAATGGGTCAATATGTCCTGCTGCATCTCCAACAACAAGAAAATAATCGGAGTAACTTTTCTTCACTCCTCCTAATCGCAAAGGGGCTGATTTGATTTTTTC
>JAGLTP010000279.1 GCA_023135215.1 Candidatus Heimdallarchaeota archaeon | reverse complement strand
AGCATGGGAGTTTCACTAATTATTGAATTACTCAATAGAGAAAAATTAGAAAATTGTAAGGGGGTCACTCTTATCGGTGGTTCTAGATACCAACCAACTCATTGGTTTCTGAATTTCGTTTTTTCTCTTTCTATTCCATTGATTTATTTCTTTTCATTGATTCTCTTAATGACTTACCCTTTTGTTTTAATCTTTACAGGATTTAATTTTGAGAAAGCTCGTCATGCTTGTTATGAAGGATCTATCAAAAGTCTTGTAATAAACAAAGCTCGAGAAATGAAAAAAGAATATAATCAATGTATACGAAAAGTAGGTCTAGATGTCAAAGGAATTTTGAAAGAAAACAAGGATATTCCTGCTCTCTTTATTAGATTAAAAGAGGATTTAATGGTTGATGAAGAAGACTTAGCTTTTACTAGAAGTTTCTTTATGAAAACAGAAGAAATCATACTATCTGATGATATCATACATCTGACTCATGAAATGGATTCTGAATTTATTGACATTTTTATGACTCAGTCTAAATTCTTTGATATTTAAAAATCACTTAATTATATGAATAGATTTAATAGTAAGTTTTTTTCTCTGTTGCAAGATGTTAGATAATAAACCATTTATCGTTGTTGCAGCTGGTTATAGCAACTACGATAGAGAATATCCTGCATATGCTGAGAAATTCGGTGCTGACAATATAATCTGGACTACTACAAAAGATCGATATTCGGTGCAAGAGCATATTGATGAATTACAAGAGCTTTTACCTAAGGATAGAGATTTTATTTTCATAGGTCACAGCATGGGAATATCAACAATTATTGAACTTATGAACCAAGAACCTATTGAGAAGTGTAAAGGAGCTATCTTTGTAGGAGGATCGAGAATACAAAAATCTCATTGGTTTTTTGAGTATCTATTTCGTTTACCAGTTCCATTAATATACTTTAACGCGAGTCTTCTTGCATTAGGATTTCCTATCAGTCTAATAATCAATAAATTCAATTTTCACAAAGCTTTTCAAGCTTCTTTTGATGGCATTTGGAGGTTAATAGTTAGTGGTGCTGGAAACATGAAAAAGGAATACTGGGATTGTCTGAAAAAGATTGGTAGGGAAGTTCATGAAGTTAAAGAAGAGAATAGAAATATACCAGTTCTATTCATCCGATTGAAAAAGGATCTACTGGTAGATATTGAAGATGTAAAATATACAAAATCCTTCTTCAATAATGTTAGAGAGAGACTTTTGCCCTATGATTCAATACACTTAACTCATGATTTTGATTATCCTGTTGCAGATATGATAGGAGATGAGTTAGACTTCTTTGGTTTTGAAAAAATACTTACAAAATCAAATAAAGGGATTAAGAAATCTAAAAAGAAATAGAAAAAAAACCCATCTTTTTATTTTAATTAATACATAAGAAACAACTTTTTAAATGATTTTCCAATCATAGCTTTTGTGTATTCAGACAGATTTGAGGAAGAAATTACAAAGCTGAAAGCAGATAACATTAGTGGATCAGAGGAGATTGTCAGAAAAGCAATGAAGATTGTTGATATTGAAATCGAAAGTGATCCCGAGAAGTATAAGAATATAGGTGATTTATCTGAAATGCTTTCAAAAGTAATGAAAATCAAGAAAGAGATGGCAGTACTCAAAAATGTTCTAATATACTTTATCGATTATTATCATCAAGGAATAGCATTAGAAGATATTTCAGATAGGATTTTAGAAAAACTGGATTCACAAAGGCAATCAATCATAGATAAACTTCTTCCCCATCTCAAAAAATGCAAATCAATAATGACTTTTTCTCGATCAAGCACCATAGTACAAAGTCTTCTTCAACTAAGTGAAATAACAGATAAAAAAAATCTTCCAGAATTAATTCTTTTTGAAGCTAGACCAGCATTAGAAGGAAAGAAATTTGCTCTTGAAGCTACTGAAGCTGGATATGTTGTGAACTATCTTGTAGATGCAGCTGCAGGGATTGCAATGAAAACTTTCAAACCTGAAGTAGTATTAGTAGGAGCGGACACTATTTTTCCTAACGGAAATGTAGCTAATAAGATAGGGAGTCATTCATTAGCTAATTTTGCTTATCAGTATAATGTGCCTTTTTATGTAGTTAGCTCAACTCTGAAGCTTCTTCTCAAATCTATGCCTTTCTCTATTCAAAGTTATAATTCATCTCAGATTTGGTCAAAGGAAAAACCTGAAAATGTTAAATTGTTCAACCCTTATTTCGAAGTTATCCCTGCAAATCTCATTAAGGGATACTTTACAGAACACGGTTTTAGTACTAATATTCCTGATGTAAAAGTTGAGATTGAAAAAGAGTATATTCACAAAATGTATGAATAGAAAAAAAGAAGAAAAAAGAGAAGGGTTGCTATTTCTTAGAATACCTTAATCTGCGTCTTATTAAGAGGAAAATTGTTGCCAAAAAGATAGTTACGATCAACAAACTTGGTAAAAATGTTATTTCTGGCACAACTGGTGTCACACCTACTGTAACTTCATCTTTGGCTGAATTCCCTGCTTCATCGAAGACAACAATTG
>JAGLTP010000278.1 GCA_023135215.1 Candidatus Heimdallarchaeota archaeon | reverse complement strand
ATCTGCTGATGCTGAAAGCCCTCTTCCAAGATATAAATTTGCGCTAGTGAAATTAGCTCTATCCCATTGTACTTCAAAACCTTGAGCTATTAATGTAACACTAGGAGGAAAGGAACTACCAAGCTGGATGTGGACAGATTCGTCTGTGTATGATGAAACGTTATAGAAATCTGTAATGGCAGTAACATCAGTGATATCATATTCTATTTGTTCTTGATTGTATCCTAAATCTGAAATTACATAAGAATGATTATCGCCAATAAAATCTGTTGTTCCTGACATAGTTTTGTTGAATTTGAGAGATAGTCCTACACTCTCTTGATAAAGCAGTTTATCATAAACATCAAAAATATCTCCTGATCCAGATGTCGAAGTAATTGGTGTATAAGGTGATCCTATTTCTGATGGACGAACCTCCTTTTTGATATTAGGATCATTGAAAATTATTTCCATATTCGTGATTTGAGAATTACCGTCTCCAATTCTAATATTATAATTATCTCTCGGAAGTATGTAAGATGAATAAACCTGTGCAACAGGTGTAAACATGAATATTGTTAGCATAATATATACAGATACATAAATAGAAAATTTTCTAAACTTTCTTACTACTCTAGGAAGCTTCATTATTTTAGTACAAGTTACATATATCTTAAATATTCTTCGACAAAGGCTGTTACAATTTTCCACTTATGTGATAAATCCACTTATGTTTGTATACCAGGGAATATGCCTAAAATCCTTCTGAAACCTGAAGGAACATTAATTTCTGATACAACAATGGCTCCTTCAGTGGAAATGTCAATTAAATTGAAACTGTTTTCAAATGAGGAAGTTTGTGATGATGAAATTGTGTTGCAATTAACGAAAGCTGTTTTTTCTACCCTTGTACAAAAACCTTTTCCTAAGTGCCCTGAGAGTACAAGATTTACTCCTGTGTCTACTAATAACCTAAGGACGTCTCCCGCATCTTCCAGTGCTGATTTTTCTCTTGTTCCAGGGATGGGTATAAGATGGTGATGCATAAGTATTGTATGGAACTTTTCTTTATGTTCTTGACGTGTATGATAGACATACCTTTCTAGTCTATTTTGGGTTGTTCTTCCTACTACACCTATTTCTGTCTCAGGAGCAGACGTATTCAATATATAAAAGCAAGAATCATTCTTCTCAAGAACAGTTTCTGTGTCGAAGTATTTGTGCAGAAGAGTATCTCCAAATCCCTTAAGATCGTTTGGACC